>RFJD01000506.1 GCA_003695015.1 Verrucomicrobiota bacterium
GCCCAGGGAGGCGCGAAAGTTGTAATGGCAGGGGAGCAGCACCAAACGATCCGGATACCGGCAATGCAGCACCTCGTTCAGCGCCAGTTGGTCGTCCACCAACGACCGGAAAAAGCGCCGTCCCCGCGCCACCACCTCCTCCCGCAACGGCCGCGAGGCGGCGACGTTCCAGAAGGTCACCCCGGCGTTGACGAAGTTGCTGGTGTAGAGCCCGCCGGGCAGATACCGCCCGCCGTTGTGCTCGACGCAGGCACCCACCCAGGCGTCCCGCAGCAGGGTGGCAAACGGCGGCAGCGGTTGCAGGCAGGCCACGTCCAACCCGTCCACCACCAGCACCCAGTCCGCCTCGACTTCGTCCACGAACAGCCACCGCCGGTAATCGACCTCCCGCATCGGATGGCCGAACGATGCGTCCGGCGGCCGCAGATGGTAGCGGACGCCCTCGACCTGTCGCCGCGGCAGCTCCCGCCCGACGACGAAGGCGTGCAGGGTGCAACCGGGCGTGCGGCCGAAGCTGGCGAAGGTTTCGTCCAGCCGCTCGGCATGCGCGCCGTAAACCGCGGTCAGGATGGCCTGCCGGCCGGGCGGTTCGGCGGTCGTTTCCGGGGTGGGGTGCGGGTTCATGGACGTTTCGGGTGGTCGCCGCGGACCACGGGTTGATAGTGGCGGCGGTTCGCCCGGGAGAGCCGCCGGAAGAACCGCCATCCGCGCAGCGGATCCAGACAGCCGGCCAGCCGGGGCAGGGCTTCACGGCAAAAATCCTCGCCCAACTTCTCCTGCAGCCAGGCTGCCAGCCGCGCCGCCGGGCCGGTTTGGGCGAGCGGTTGGGCCGCCTGTTTCCGCGTCCACTGCGGGACGTAATCGCTCTGCTGCGGCGCGGTGGCAAACGGCCGGACCGCCCGTTCCTTGACGGCCTCGACGAACAACAGCACCGGCCGTCGATCCACCAGCACCACCCGTTCGCCCACCTCCGCCGGATCCGCGACCCAATGCCGCCGCGAGCGGATGGGAAAGCTGTACCGCACGCCCAGCAACCGGGCGAACCCCGCCGTGTCCACGGCCGCCTCCAACCGCCGCACCCGGAAGCCGTTCTCCGGCGAGAGCGCCCGGTAAAACAGTTCCGGACTGAACTGGTAGAACCCGTGGCCGCAGTAGTTGGTGGCCGGGGTGAACAGGACCAGCCGGCCGCCGACGCCCGTCAGCCGCATGGCGTTGGCCAGCGCGGTCGGAAAATGAAACACGTGCTCCAGCGTCCCGCCGTCGATCACCAAGTCGAACTGGCCGTCCCAATCGTCGGGAATGGGCTGGTTCAAATCCCACACCAGATCCGCGCCTTCGTAGTCCGAGGCGTCCAGTGCCCGGGTTTCCTCGACGCCCAGCCAGCGGAAGAACGCCGCCAGCCGCCACCCGGCCTTCAGCATGGCCTCCCGAAACGCCCCCGCGTCGCCATCTGGCGGCCAGCGGCCGTGTTCGGCCAGAAGCCGGCGCAACCGCTCCGGTCCCACCCAGAGATCCTGCCGCCCCAGGGTCAACACCCGCCGCACCGGCCGTTCTTGCGGCCAGCCTTCCAGCAGGAAACGGATGGATTCGACGGTCAGCCCCATCGTCGCGTTGCCGGCCAGCTTGCCGGGCCGCCCTTAGGGCGCAAGCCCTTTCCCCACCGCCCATACCGGGCGTGTCCCGCCGCACGGTCGAAGAGGTGCGCCAGCAAGCCGGGCGGCCTGCTCCGGTCGCTGCAGGTCAAATTCACCACCAAGGGCACGAAGACACGAAAGGCTTCCGAAGTAGGGGGTCGTTCAACGGCGCGTGGCGCCTTGGTGCTCTCGGTGTTCTTCGTGGTGAGAACGAACCAAGCCACACCGGCAATTCTCCGGCGGGATGCCGGCGAAACGCCCGGCCCCGGGGAGGCGGTCAGTTCAAGAGCCGGTACCAGTTGTCCCGCTGATGGGGTTCGAAGCCGGCTTCTTCGATGAGACGTCGCATCTGCCGGACGGTCATCCGGAAGCGGGCGCCGGCTTGGGAGACGACGTTTTCCTCGATCATGATGCTGCCCAGATCGTTGGCCCCGTAGGCGAGGGCGACCTGTCCGATGGCCGGTCCCTGGGTGACCCAGGAGCTTTGCACGCTGGGGAAGTTGTCGAGGTAAATGCGGGCCAGGGCCTGGGTGCGGAGGTACTCGTGGGCGCCGACCATCGGCACGCGGAGTCGGGTGTTCTCCGCTTGGAAGGTCCAGCCGATGAAGGCGGTGAATCCGCCGGTGCGGTCCTGCTGCTGGCGGAGACGTTCGAGGTGCTCGATGCGATCCTCGATGGTCTCGACGTGGCCGAACATCATCGTGGCGGTGGTCTTGAGCCCCAGCCGGTGGGCGGTGTCCATGACCTCGAGCCATTCGTCGGCCGTGGCCTTCAACGGCGAAATGCGCCGGCGCACGCGGTCCACGAGGATTTCGCCGCCGCCGCCGGGGATGCTGCCCAGCCCGGCGGCCATGAAGTCGCGCAGGATCTGCTCGAGCGGTTCGTCGAACACCTTGCGGAAATGGATGAACTCGCTGGGGCTGAAGCCGTGGATGTTGATCTGGGGGAACTTGTTTTTGATGTGGGAGAGGAGGTCCAGATACCACTGCTTGGGGAGGCCGGGATGGTGGCCGCCCTGGAGGAGAAGCTGGGTTCCGCCCAAGGCCAGGGTCTCCTCGATCTTGCGGTCCATCTCCTCGAGGCTGATGACGTAGGCGTCCGGGGCGCGTTCGGTGCGGTAAAAGGCGCAGAACTTGCAGTAAACGTTGCAGATGTTCGTGTAATTGACGTTGCGGTCGATGATGTAGGTGACGATCTCCGGTCCGCGGCCGTCGTAGGCGTCGGCCCGGGCCAGCCGGCGGCGGCGGTCGGCCAACTGCCCCAGCTCCTCCAACGGCAGGTCATAGAGCCGCCGGGCTTCGGCGGGGGTCACGCGCCCGCCGTCCCAGACCTTCTGACAAAGCTCATCGATGGCGCTTTCGACACGCATGGGGGCTCAACGTACGGGAACCGGCCCGAAACGCAATCCGGCACGGCGGCTCTGGAGGAGGGCATGCGGCGCCGGCAAAGGGGCGGCCAGGCGGGCCCGGGACGCTTTCTGGTAACTGCCGTCGGCGGGGGCGTGTCATCCCTCGACGGAAGGCGCCGGTCCGGGCATGGTCCGCGACCGGGCCTACCTTGGGACCGAACCATGCGAATCAAACCCATGAACCGAACCACGTTTCTCTTTCGTTGCCGGACCATTGGCGTTCTGGCGTTGATCCTGGCCGGGACGGCGTCCTTCGCGTTGCGGGCGCAGGACCGGCTCGATGCCGGAATGCTTTCCGCGCCGGCGGTGGCTGCCGGTCCGTTGCGCGAACAACTGCCCGGCCACGCCGTGGCGCACCTCGAGTTGCGTGGCTTGTCGAGGGTGTTGGACGCGCTGGACACTTTCGTGAACGCCGCGGCTCCGCGCCGCCTCTTGCCGCCGGATTTGCAGGGGGTGTTCGAGGGTGGACGCCCGGTGCGGACGATGCTCGGCTACCAGGCCCTCGGCCAGCCGTTGGAGGACGAGGTGGTGGCCGGGCGGCTGGGGCTGGATCCGGCCCGGCCGGTCAGCCTGACGCTCTATCCGGGGGACCCGCGGCATGCGTTCATTCTGAGCCTGCCGATGAGCGGTCCGGAGCCGATGGCCGAGACCCTGCACAGCGCGTTGCATCCGGCCGCCATCGAGGTCTCGCCGCTGGGGTCGGGGAAGGTGCTCCGGCTGGTGTTGAACCGGCCGGACTTGGCCGAGCTGCACGTGGTGACCGCGCCGGACCGGGTCTTTCTGTGCGGCCACCGGGGGCTGGCAATCAGCTTGGTCGAGACGCCGGAGGTGGAACGCCTGGGGCGGGATGCCTTCATCGACCGCGTGCTGGCCGATGCCGCCGGGGACGATCTGCTGTTGTTGCTGGATCCGCGTCTGGTGAAGCCGTTCATCAACCAGGCCCAGCAGTTCCGACCGCATCTGCGCGAATGGATCCACCAGCAACGGGTCCGGAGCCTGGCCGCCATGCCGGCGGCGCAACGGACCGAGTTGGAACGCCAGTTCCGCCGCCAGCTTGGGGTGCGGGACTTGGAGCAACTGGCCGACTACGTGGAAACCGCGGTCACGGTCACGGCCGAACAGCTCCTGGACGCCGTGACGGCCAGGAGCCTGGCGTTCGAGGGAATCGCCTTGAGCGCGCGGCTGGACGGTCGGTTCCCCGAGGTCGGGCTGCGGGTGTATTCGGCGGACATCGAGCCGGGCCGGGGCGTTGCGCCGCTGGATTTGGAGGGGTTGAAGGCGGCGTTGGGGTTGTTGGGAGGCGGCGCGGACGGTTTCCATGCGGTTGGCCGGGAACCCTCGCCCCAAGCCCATCCGGTGTTGCGTGGCTGGGTGGAGGCGCTGAGGCAGGGGTTCGCCGAAAAGGGCCTGCGGTCGTGGTGGTTCGACCGGCTGGCGGCCATGCTGGAGGAGGCGGAGCCCGAACCGCGCTTGGGTGCGGAGCTGGACTGGCGGGTGACGGCCCGGATGCCGCTGGTCGAGGCGCCGTCGCTCGAGGAGAGCCCGTCGGTGGCGGCGTATTTCGCGCAGATGAAGCTGCCCTTGCGGCGGCCGGTGACCGTGACGCCCGGGAGGACGCCGGCGTTCTTGGCGGAGTACTGGGAGCGGGCGGCGGCGGTGTACGCCCGCAACCAGGAGTTGGGCGACCGGTTCCTGCGCGAAACCAGCGGGCGCGAGCCGGGGCTGGACTGGCAGTGGCGGGTGCACACCGAGCCGTTGCCGAACGACATCCTGCGGGTCGTGGCCGAGAGCGCCGTGCGGACTCACGGCGGATTGTTCGGCTTCGATCAACACGAGCTGGTGAGCCGGCGAATCTTTCACGCCCGGCAGGTGGGGGACTGGTTGGTCTTCCACCGGGGCTTGGTGGAGCCGGATTGGCTGGCGGGGTTGGCGCCGGCGGAGCCCGGGACGGCCGTGGCGCCGGCGATCGCCCGGCTGCTCGAACGGGTGCCGGCGGATGTCAACCGGCTTTGTGTGGGGCGTGTGTTGCACCGGGTGCCGGACGCGATCGACTGGCTGGCCCGGTTGGAGAGCCGGCTGCGGAAGGATGCCGACGCCTACCTGGCGCGGGTCGAGGAACTGGCCCGCGAAAGCGGCGGCGACGAGGCGGCATTGCGACGGAAGCTGGCCGGGTTGCCCATGCCCGAGGGGCTTTACGCGGTCTGCCGGGATGCGGAGGGCCGCGTGTACGGGCTCTTGCCGGGGAACCTGGTCTATCCGCGTCCGCCGGTGATGCCGGTGTTGCAGAAGCTTTTCCGGGGCTTTGCCCAAAAGGCGCCGGAGCTGGGCGGCGGCGTCTTCTACACGCGGGTTCGGCCGGGCGTGTGGGAGGCGCGGTGCGTGCAGAGCACGGAGGCGTTGGCGGCGTTGATTTCGACCGTGGGCGACGCCGCGGCGGAACAGGTCCTGCCGCCGGAACGCCAGCAGGAGCTCTGGCAACGGCTCCGCCAACCCGGCGACCAAGATGAACTCCACTGGGAGTGGGTGCTCGACGTGAATCCGGTGTGGGACGTCTTCCCGCGCCCGCCGTTGAAGACCCGGGCGCGCCCGGCCCACCCCATCCCGCCGCGACCGCCCGAGGCCGACGCCCGGCAGCTCGACCTGACGCCGTTCTACAACGCCTCCCTCGAGGATGACTGGCACCAAGGCAATCTGTCCAACTCGCTGGCCGGCCTGCCCGCCGGGGTGCAAACGCTCGACGGCGTGCAGTTCGACGTCCGGGGCGTCGTGCAACTGGCCGGCCGCGCCCAGATCCGCGAATCGCGCGCGCGCTTCCCTCACGAGGTCCGGGGCATTCCGGTCGGCCGGAAGGCGCGCCGGATCCATTTCCTCCATGCCACCGGCTGGTCCGCTCCGTTGGACACCACAGTGGGCCGTTACGTGATCCACTACGCCAACGGCGGTTCGCGCACGATCCTGCTGCTTTACGGGCGGGATCTGGCGGACTGGTACGGCCCGCCGGATCGGGAGGAAGGAGACGAACTCCGGGTGGCGTGGCGGGCGCCGGCCCGGGGCAGCAGCCCCGGTGAACTCCGCCTCTACCACTTGGCATGGGACAATCCCCTGCCGGAACAGCCCATCGAAAGCATCGACTTCATCTCGGCGCTGAATGATCCCGCGCCGTTCGTGGTGGCGATCACCGTGGAATGAACGGCCCGGCGGGGAACGCCGCTCCGGAAGGACGGGCCGGGGACCGCGGAGGTTCCCGGCCCGTCTTGGTTTGCCGGGGGAGAAAAAATGAAAGCGGCCGCGCGGGCCGCTTGACGTCGATGAAGAGAGGGGGTTGCCGCCTTGGTCGGCGGGGGCGGGGGCCCGGGTCACCCAAGCTGCTGCAGAGTGGCCTTGATGGCTTCGAAATTCGGCAGGTCCTTCGGCGTCGGCGTCTGCTCGCTGTAGCGGACCACGCCTTCCTTGTCGATGACGAAGGCGGCCCGGGCGGAGACCGAACCGAGCCCCAGCAGGTCCTCGAGCAACACGCCGTAGTCCCGGGCGGTGGTCTTGTTGAGGTCGCTGGCCAGGGTGATGCCGATCTTCTCCTGCTTGGCCCAAGCTTCCTGGGCGAAGGGACTGTCCACGCTGATGGCGATGACGTCGGCGTTGAGGTCGCGATAGGCATTCAGGCCGGCGGTGACGTCGCACATCTCCTGGGTGCAGACACTGGTGAAGGCCAGCGGGAAGAACAGCAGAACGGTGTTCTTCTTGCCGAAATTGTCGCTGAGCTTCACGTCGCGGAGCCCGGAGGCGTCCTTGGACTTGAGGGAGAAGTCGGGGGCTTTGGATCCAACTGGAATGGCCATAAGGATGTTCGGTCTTTCGGATTCAGGTTTCTGGTTGAGGCCCGTCGCGGCGACGGGCGGCTGTACGGATAACCCGCCTCGCCGGCTTGTCAACCGGCCGCCGGCAGAATCCGCTCGGGGACGCGGGCGGCGCCAGCGGGTGGATCGGTTGGCCGGCCCGGCATGCGCCGGGGCCCCGGGAAAAACGAAACCGCCCCGGGAACGGGGCGGCGCGTGAGGTTCGGCTGGCGGCCGGGGTCAGGCTTTGGCCGGAGCCGCAGTGGCGCTGGCGGCGCCCTCGAAGGAGGCGCTGAGCTTGGGCCGTTTGCCCTTGTGCCACCACAGGACCAGCGCGCTGGCGATGTAGATCGAGGAGTAGGTTCCGGTGACCACGCCTGCCAGGAAGGTGAAGGCGAAGTCGTTGATGGCGCCGCCGCCGAAGAGGTACAGCGAAGCGGTGGCCAGGAAGACCGTGCCGGAGGTGATGATGGTCCGGCTGAGGGTCTGGTTGAGCGCCTTGTTGATGATCTCCATGAAGGTGCCCCGCATGCCCAGCTTCAGGTCCTCCCGAATGCGGTCGAAGATCACGATGGTGTCGTTGATCGAGAAACCGATGATGGTCAGCAGGGCCGCGACGATGGGGGCACTGAGTTGGCGGCCGGAGAGGAAGAACAACCCGAGGCTCATGAGCACGTCGTGCACCACCGCCAACACGGCGCCGACGGCGAACGAGAACTCATAGCGGAAGGCCACATAAACCAGGATGCCGAACAGGGCCAGCAACACCGACACCAGCGCCGACATCTGGATTTCCCGGCCCATGGTGGGCCCCACTTGATCCAGCGAGACCCGCTGGAAATCCGCCTCCGGAAACGCCTGCTTGAGCGCTTCCTCGACCTTGGTGGCCGTGTTGAAGGCCGTGGTGATCTGCAACGTTTCCCGGCCGGTCGAGAGGTCCTTCTGGTACTGGACCATGGGTTCGCCGACGTCGAGTTTCTGGATTTCCTCGCGGATGCGGCCCGGGTCGATCTTCTGTTCGAAACGCAAGCCGAGCTGGTCGCCCCCGGCGAAGTCCACGCCGAGCGCATCGTGCCCGCGGGCGATGCCCCAGCCGATGCCCACGACGATCAGGGTCCAGGAGGCGATGAACGAGGGCACCGCCCAACGCAGGAAGTTGATGTTGGTGTGGCCGATGAGCCGCAGCATGGGCAGCCGCCGCAGCCATCCCTTCAGGGCCATGAATTCGAAGATGATGCGGGTGACCACCAGGGCGGTGAACATGCTGACCAGCACGCCGATGGTCAGCGTCACGCCGAAGCCCTTCACCGGGCCGGTGCCCTTGAAGATCAGGATGATCGAGGCGATGAGGGTGGTGACGTTGGCGTCGAAGATCGTGCTGAAGGCTTTCTCGTAACCGGCCGTCAGCGCCCCCTTGAAGGACTTGCCGCTCTCGGATTCCTCCCGGATGCGTTCGTAGATGAGCACGTTGGCGTCCACGGCCATGCCCATGGTCAGCACAATGCCCGCGATGCCCGGCAGGGTGAGCGTGGCGTCCACGTAGCACATCACCCCCATGAGGATGACCAGGTTCAGCAGCAGGGCGACGTTCGCCACCAAACCGGCGAACATGTAGTACACGATCATGAACAGGGAAACGGCGATCAGGCCGATGAGGCTGGCCTTGACGCCGCTGCGGATCGAGTCCCGCCCCAGCGACGGATCCACGCCGCGTTCCTCGACGATCTTGACGGGCGTCTCGAGCGGGTTTTGCAGGACGTTCGCCAGCTCGTAGGCCTCTTCGACGGTGAAATCGCCGCTGATCTCGCAGCTTCCGCCGGTGATGGGCTCGCGGATGACGGGCGCCGAGTACAGTTCCCCGTCCAAGACGATGGCCAACTGGCGGCCGACGTTGTTCCGCGTGATCTCGGCGAATTTTTGCGCCCCCTCGCTGTTGAAGCGCAGGTGGATCTTCGGCGTGCCGGTGACGGGGTCGGGAAACACCATTGCCCGGGTGACGTAGGCGCCGGTCAGGCCCAGCTCGGCCCCTTTCTTGACCATGTACAGCCGGCCTTCCTCGGGCTGGCCGTCCTTTTGCCGGCTCTTGCGGCTGCGCATCCGCAGGATTTCATACCCCGGCTCGGGGATTTGTTCGCGGATGAGCTGGTCGCTTTCCGGGTGAACCAGCCGGAATTCCAAGTAGGCCGCCTTTTCGATCTGGGTCCGGGCGCTTTCCTTGTCGGCCTCGGAGAGGCCCGGCAACTGGATGAGGATGCGGTCGGTGCCGGCGGGTTGGATGATCGGTTCGGCCACGCCGAAGCGGTCCACGCGTTTGCGCAGCACCTCGATGGCCTGTCGCTGGGCGCTCTTGGGGTCGGCGGTTTCTTTGAGCTTCTCCGGGTCGAGCGCCACCAGGAAGGAGGTGCCGCCCTGCAGGTCCAGCCCCAGTTTGATCTGCCCGGCGGCTTTGGCTTGGATGCGGTGAAGGATGGCGCGGTTGGGGTCGGGGTCGTCCTCCTTCACCAGGGAGGGGAAATAGCGCGCCAGGTCGTTGGTGCCGGTGGCCATCAAAAGGGCGGCGTAAGGCTGGTTGGTGCCGGTGGCCACCAGTTCCCGGGCCTTTTGAACGATCTGGGTGAAGGTGTCGTCCCGGTACTCGGCCGTCTTGTTGAAGGTGTCGATCAGGTCGCGCGGGGTGGGCGGGATCATCTCATAGACGGCCCAAGCCACCACGAACAGGACCAGCAGGGATCGCCAGACAATGCGTTGCATGTTCATGGGTTCAGGAAAGCACGGGGGTTGGGGGCGCGGTTCAGCCTGCTTTCGGGGACTTTTCGCCGGATCGCTCCAGGACGTCGGCGATGTGGCCCTTGAGCACCTCGAGCTTCGAGTCGGTGGAACGCAGGGTGACCGTCCGGTCCTTGAGGCTGATGATCACGCCGCAAATGCCGCCGCTGGTGACCACTTTGTCGCCCGGTTTGAGGCGGGACAGCATTTCGGCATGCTGTTTCTGCTTTTTCTGCTGGGGGCGCCAGAGGACAAAGTAGAACATGATGATCATCAGGACCATCATGCCGACCAATTGCAGCGTCTGCGCCCGGGGATCGGGCTGCACCGGCTGCGCCAACATTTGCGTTTCAAGCAAGCGGATCATGCCAGAGCACCAAAAGAGGGGTCATTGTGGCCCAGCCCGGCCGGTTGGCAAGCCTTGTCTCCCGGTCGAGGGCCGTTGAATCCCCGGGTCTCGACGCGCGACGGGAGCCCCACCATGGACCTGCCGATTCCTTCTGCATGGACCGCGCCCGCCGTCCTTGGGCCGTTGCTGGCGGCCGGCCTCCTGTTCCTGGGTTGGCAAATCCGGCGTTGGCTGCGTGAGGAACGCCAGCTCCGCTTCGCCGAGCTGGATGAGCGGCTGCTGCGCCATCTGGGGGAGCTGACCGCCCGTCTGGAAGCCGTCAAAGGCGACCTGCGGACGGATTTCACCGACCGCCTGCAGGCCGGTTTGCTGGCCGTCCGGGAAGGGGTCGAACACCAGCTTGCCGCCGGTCGTTCCGAGCAAGACCGCCGGCTTGCCGACGCCTTGGCGGCCTTGGAGGAGCGATTGGAACGGCTCCGGGCCGCCACCGACACCCGGCTCGCCCAGCTCAACCGTGACGCCGCCGAGAACGCCCGGGTCTCCCGGGAGGAACTCCGCCGGACGCTCGCCGAAACCACCGAGGCGCTCCGCCGGCGGGTCGAATCCCTCGAACAACGCACCGCCGGCCATCTGGAGGCCATCCGGACGGCGTTGGAGCAGCGGCTCCAAGCCATCAACGACCAGGTCCAGCAGAAGCTCGAAAAGAACCTCCAAGAGGGCTTCGCCCACTTCCAGAAGGTTCAGGAACACCTCCAAGCCGCCGAGGCCCGGCTTCAGGAGGTGGGGGCGGTTGGCCAATCCATCCACGAATTGAACAACCTCCTGAAGCTGCCGCACTTGCGCGGCCAGTTTGGCGAGGCCCAGCTCGGCCGGCTGCTGGCGGACTTCCTGCCGGCGGGGGCGTATGCGGAGCAGTACGAGGTGGTGCCCGGGTCGCGCGAGCAGGTGGATGCGGTCGTCCGCTTTCCCAACTTTCTGCTGCCCATCGACAGCAAGTTCAACCGCGAGCAGGTCCTGCCGCTTTTCGAGGACGGCAACCCGGCCCGGATCGAGCAGGCCCGGCGTCAGCTCGAGCACGTGATCCGCCAGCAGGCCCGGGCCATCCGGGACAAGTATGTCCACCCGGAGCACGGCACCACCGACTTGGCCCTGATGTTCCTGCCGAGCGAGACCCTGTATTTCGAAGTCATTCGGAATGCGCGGCTTTGCGAAACGCTCCACCGCCTGAAGGTGTTTCCCGTCTCGCCCAACACCCTGGCCATCACCTTGCGCACCATCGGCATGAGCATCCGGCAGTACGAGTTCGCCCGGAACATCGAGTCCACGCTCGCCGAAATCCGCAAAGCCAACTCCAGCTTCGAGCTGTTTCAGAAGCGCTTCGAGGAGGTGGGACGCGGCTTGGAACGCGCCCAAGCCGCCTACCAGACCGCTTCCGGCCACCTCCTGCGGTACGCCAACCGGGTGGTGCGCCTGACCGGCGAGACGGACGATACCCCGCCTCTGCCGGGGCCGGAGAGGTCGGCGACGGGGGCCGCCAAGGCGGAAGGGGATAAGAGCGGCTAACGGATCGACGGCGGTAGTTTCCCCATGGTGAGCATCGACTCCACCCCCCCTTCAACCGCATGGGATGGGGGTCGCCCCAAGGGAGTGTGGTCGAACCCCGCCAAGCGGCCGGAAGCCACAAGATTTGGTCGCTTGGATGAAAAAAACTTCTTGTCAGCAAGGCGCAAGTGCCTACACTCCACGGGCGTATGAGCGTTTTCGTGGTCGAGCCGGCGACTGGGTCCATGCCGCCGCGACGATGCCGGGACGGCGTTGAAACGGCGGGGTGGGGTCGAGCGTAGCCGGCGATCGGCCGGGGGAGCCGGTGGCTCCGCCGGTTCAACTGCCATGGCGCATTGCAAAAGCAACCAACACAACGGCCCAAGGGGGATGGAGCGGAGCCGGGTCCGGCCGGGGCGCCTCCGGGGAGGGTGGCGTTGTTGCGCAACTCCTTCGCTTTGAACAGCTTTGCCGCACAGACTGGAACCGCCTCCGACCCGGTCCACCGGGCCGGGGGGCAAACAACGAACCCATAAAGCAACGACACGATGAGAACCAACAAAACCACCATCCATCCGTGGACCTCGGCCCTGTTGGCCGCCGGGGTCATCAGCGCCACCTCCGTCGCTCTGGCGGAGGAATCGCCGGTGATGACTGCCCTGCA
>RFJD01000507.1 GCA_003695015.1 Verrucomicrobiota bacterium
CGGGGCCGGGTCACCGCCGGGGCTGTTCCTCCTCGAGGTGGCTGCGGTGGTCGTTGTTCCAGCGGCGACGGTGTTCCTCGACCGGGGCGACGAGGGTGTCGTTGTCGATTAGTTCGACGTGGCCGTCGCAGAACAGGACGTTCGAGCCGTGATTGTGGCGCTGGTCGTCGGTGGCCAGTCCGTCGGCGATGGTGAGGAGGTAGGTGGTGGTCTGCCACGGGGTCCGCATCGAGTCGGCGATGGCGATCATGTCGGAGGGAACGCGGACCCGGCTGACGCGGACGGGCTGGAGGGGGTTGGGTCCGGGGTCGTGGGGGAGGTCGCCGCCGAGGCCGAGGACATCGGCGGTGGTGAAGTAGAGGTGGGTGCGGGAGCGGCTGCCGAAGCCGTTGTAGCCGTAGCTACCGCCCCGGTAGAAGATGATGTTGCCCTGCCAGATGTAGCCTTTGGGGCCTTTGTAGGAGGGGCAGTCGAGCAGCTTTTCCGCCCCGCCATAAAAGGCTTCGATCGAGTCGTACCAGAGCCGGCCGCGGTGGAAGTCCGCCCCGTACGGGTAATGGGCGTACTCGTCGGCGTAAAGGGTCAGGGCGATGCCGAGCTGGCGGAGGTTGCTCTTGCAGGCGGCGGATTGGGCGGCGGCCTTGGCCCGGCCCAACGCCGGCAGGAGCATGGCGGCCAGCAGGCCGATGATCGCCAGCACCACCAGCAGCTCGATCAGTGTAAAGGCGCGGCGGGTCCTTCCCCCCCGGCGGGAGGTGGTCCTGCGGTCATGGTCTGGCGATGAGCGACGTGGCATCCGGAGCGACCCGGCCCCTCCGGCCGGCGTTGGCGACAGGCTGGACGGGCCGGCGGGGCGTTCCGGGATGACCTATTCCCCAGAGGAGCCCCGGGGTCAAGACGGTGTGGCCGGGCGATGCGCCGCCCAGGTTGCCGGGGCGGGGAAGGCGGCGGGGATGGATTGAATGGCCGGCCGCGGGTGGGGCGTCCAACCCGTTCCGCGCCCGGGCCGGGGGTGGCGGTTTTGCCGCTTTACTCGCCGCAAGGCCCGGGCCTACGATCGAGGGCAGGAAAAGTGACTGTGAATTACACGATTGCGATCTTCGGGCTGGGCGGAACCGAATTGTTGGTGGTGCTCGGCATCGTGCTGTTGTTGTTCGGCGCCACCCGCATTCCCCAACTGGCCCGGGGCTTGGGCCAGGGCATCCGGGAGTTCCGGAAGGAGATTCACGCACCGGCTGACGAAGGTCAACAGAACACCCCATGAACACATTGCTTGCAGTCTTTGGTTTGGGCGGCTCCGAGCTGATGGTCATCATGGCCATCGTGCTCATCCTGTTCGGCGCGCGGAAGATTCCCGAGTTCGCCAAGGGCTTGGGCCAGGGCATCCGCGAGTTCCGCAAGGCCTCCCGCGAAGTCCAGGAAGAGCTGGAACGGGCGACCGAGGAAATCGACCGGCCCGCGCCTCCGCCCCGGCCGGTGGCTCCCCCGGAAACGGCCGCCAGTGGCGAAGGCGCCGCGCCCGCCGGCGATGACGCCGCCTCCACCGACAGCGCCTCGAACGAAGAGCCCAAGGCCTGAGCACTCCCGGTCAGCCTGATTCGCTCCGCATGCCCGATCCTTGGGAAACCGAGGAGCCGCGTCCGGAGGTCGAGGAGGAGGAGGAAGACGGCGGCGGTCCGGTCAAGCCGTTCCTCGAACACCTCGAAGACCTCCGGTGGGTCCTGATCAAGTGCATTGTGGCGACGATGATCGCCATGCTTGTCTGTCTGTTCGGGGCGGGCAAGATGGTGATCCTGCTGAAACAGCCCCTGGAGGAGGCGCGGAAGTTCCGTCCCCAAGCCGCCCACGTGGTGACGGTCTGGTTTGGCACCAATCTGCTCCGGACCATCGAGTTGGACACCAACCGCGTCGCCGGGCTCGATCTCGGCGATGAACAGTCGGTGGCCGTCGAGCTGACGCCGGTGACCGTGGGCACCAACCAGTTCCTGGCCCTGAAACGCCTGCCCAAGCCGCCGCTGGAGGTGGACACCGGCCGGGGGCCGAACCTGATCTTCCTGGATCCGATCGCGCCGTTTCTCTCGTCGCTCAAGATCGCGTTCTTTGGCGGCATCGTGCTGGCTCTGCCGTTCCTGTTGTACTTCGTCGGCGACTACGTGTTCCCGGCGCTCAAGAAGAAGGAGCGGAAATACTTCTCGCGGGCGCTGATCATTGGCATCGGATTGTTCCTGGCGGGTGTGGTGTTCGCCTATCTGGTCATGCTGCCGCTGGTGCTCCGGGCGGCGGAATCCTACGCCCACTGGATGGGGGTCGGCGTGGTGGACTGGCGGGCGGAGACCTACTTCAGCACGGTCGTCATGTTGATGCTGGCGATGGGGCTGGCCTTCGAGCTGCCGGTCGTGCTGCTGGCGTTGGTGAAGATCGGCATCCTCGATTATCCCAAACTGGCCGGCGCGCGCCGCTACAGCGTGGTGATTGCCGTCGTGGCGGGCGCCTTGCTGACTCCCCCGGACGTCATCAGCCAGATCCTGATGGCGGTTCCATTGCTGGCCTTGTACGAGGTGACCGTGTGGATCGCCTGGTACTGGCACAAGCGGGATCA
>RFJD01000508.1 GCA_003695015.1 Verrucomicrobiota bacterium
CCGGCCGGTCATGCAGCGGGCCAGCCGGGCTTCGTCGAACGCCGTGGCCGGGCCCGCGGCGACGACCCGCCCGTTGCGCAGCACGGTGAACCGGTCGGCAACGCGGAGCATCTCGCGCAGGTGATGGCTGATGAACAGGATCGCCAACCCGCGGTCCCGGAGCCGCCGCATCAAGGCGAACAGCGCGTCGGCCTCGACTTGGGTCAGCGCGGCGGTCGGTTCGTCCATGATGATCAGGCGGGCCTCGTGGAGCAGGGCGCGGGCGATGGCGACGAGTTGTTTCCCGCCGACCGGCAGTTCGGCGACGGGCTGGTCGAGGTCGAGTTCGACCCCCAGGGCGGCCAGGCCGTGGACGGCGATTTCGCGGACCGCCCGCCGGTTCACCCAGCGACGGCCCTGTTCGAGGAGGGCGTGGAGGGCGAGATTCTCCGCCACGGTGAGGTTCGGGAACAACGACAGGTCTTGGTAGATGACCTGGATGCCGTGGCGCATGGCGGCGCGCGGCGAGAGCGTCCGGACCGGGCGGCCGTCGATCACCAGCCGGCCCGCGTCGGGCGGGTGGACGCCGGCCATGATCTTGATGAGGGTGGACTTGCCCGAGCCGTTTTCGCCGGCGAGGCAATGGATTTCGCCGGGGGCCAGTTCGAGCGACACCCCGCGCAGGGCGTGCACGCCGCCGAAGTGTTTGTGGAGGTTCTCGACGGCGATCAACGGCGGCATGGGCGGCTCCGGGAAACGGCGCGGGCCGGCGGATCGTCCGGCCGGGAAGCGGCGGGTTATTTCGGGAACTGATCGAGGTTGTCCTTGGTCACGTCGATCCAAGCCGAGCCGAAGAACAGGTTGGTCTTGGTGGGCGATTGTTTCAGGTGGCGGTAGCCCTCGACGCCGAGGTCCTGGCCGTCGGTGACGGTTCGGCCTTCCAGGAGCATGAGCGCCAGCTTGTTCATGGCATAACCGGCCTTGGCGGGGTCCCAGAACGAGATGAGCTTGGCGGCGCCGCTTTCCAGATAGGGCCGGCTGACCGAGACCAGACTGGTTCCCACCAAGGCCACCCGGTCCTGCAGTCCGCGTTCCTCGATGGCCAGGGCCGCCCCCGGGGTGCTGGGCATCGAGCTGGCCTGGATGCCGCGCAGGTTCGGATGCGCCGTGAGCAGCTCCTTGACCTTCTGGTAGGCGGTGTTCTGGTCGTCGTAATCCTCGACCTTGTGGGCCACCAGTTTCATGCCGGGATACTTCGCCTTCTGGTGGGCGACCGCCGCCTCGACCCATTCGTTGTGGGATTTCGAGGTGAGGCTGCCCACCATGGTGGCGTATTCGCCCTCGCCGCCCATGTAGCGGGCCAGGTGATCCATCAAATGCCGGCCGTACTCGGCATTGTCGAACGGCTCGATGATGAGATCGGCGTTTTGTTGCGAGGAGGCCTCGTGAACGACCACCACGATCCCGCGCTGGCGGGCTTTTTTGAGGACCGGTTCGAGGGCTTCGACCGAAAACGGCACCACGCAGAGAGCGTCCACGCCGCGGGCGATGAGGTTCTCGATGATCTGGACCTGTTCGGCCGCGTCGGCCTTGGCCGGTCCCACCAGAAACGTTTCATGGCCGGTCTCGCGACCGAACTGCTCGACGCCCCGGCGCATCTGCTCGAACCACTCGATGCCATCGACCTTCACCACCGTGGCGATGGTGTGGGCGGCGGGCTTGGGCTTTTCCTCCCGGGTGGCCGGTCCGCAACCGGTGGCAAGCCAGAGGGCCGCCGCGAGCCAGCCGCCCGCCCGCCGCCACCGGGCCCGGCCAACCCGCCCGGGGACGCCCCGCGCCTTCCGAGGATCGTGTGCTGCCATGCCGGCACGCTATCGACCGCCGCCGGCCGACCGCAAGGGCAAAGCGGTCCGGCGTGGCTGCGGCTTTGCCGGCCGCCAAGACAAAGGGCCCATCGTCCTCAGCCGCCGGGCGCGATGGGGCGGGGCGGGAGGGACATCCGGCCGGCCAACCCGGCCCGCAGCTTGCGGAGTGGGAGGAAAGGCGGGCCGGTTGCGCCGAGTCGTTGACGCCCATTCCCGTACTTGGCGGGGCGAACCGTCTTGCTATGGTCCGCAGCACATTGCCGGTTTCCGACATCGATCAGATCGAGCCATGAACCTGTGTTCCCGCTTCCGTTCCGATCAGGCCAGGCCAGGACGACGAGCGATCCTTCGGGGGTTGGTCGTGTTGGCCGTTGCTCTGGGTGGCGTGTCTCCCGTCTGCACCCGGGCCGCGGCGGCCGCCTCCGGCCGGCCGAACTTCCTCTTCATCGCCGTGGACGACCTCAACGACTTTACCGGCTATGCGGCGGAGGAACCGGGCGATTTCCTGCAGGTCGTTTACCCGGATCCCGCGGTCCGGGCGCGGGTGCGGCGGCGATTGACCCCCAACCTTGACCGTCTGGCCGCCCAAGCCGCGCCCTTCCTGCGCGCTTACTGCGCCTCCGCGCTCTGCGGCCCCTCGCGCACGTCGCTGT
Organism: Verrucomicrobiota bacterium; assembly: GCA_003695015.1. GTDB lineage: Bacteria > Verrucomicrobiota > Verrucomicrobiia > Limisphaerales > J093 > J093. The sequence goes on from RFJD01000508.1 coordinate 2,498, forward strand.
TGACCGGCATCGCACCGCACGTGTCCGGGTACTATAACCACAGCCGCCATTTCCGCTTGTACGAGACGCTGCGGGATGCGGTGACGCTGCCCCAGCAACTCAAGGCCCACGGCTACTTCACCACCGGTCTGGGCAAGATCTTCCACACCGCCCGCGGCACGGTGGACGGTCCGCTTGCCCGGGATTGGGCCGACGCCCGCAACTCCTGGAGCCAATGGGTCAACCACCCCATCGGCTGCAGCGGCGGCCAACCCGGGAAGTACTCTCCCCCCAACGGCGGTCTCATGCAGTTCGGCCCCTCGCGCCTGAAGCTCGAGGAATCGGCCGACTGGCTGGCCGCCGATTTCGCCGCCC
>RFJD01000509.1 GCA_003695015.1 Verrucomicrobiota bacterium
CAAACGGTCCGGCGGCACCTCCAACCGTTGGTGCAGAACCTCCGCCAGCCGGGCCGACAACCGCGCCGGCGCGTCATCGGGCAACCCCAGACTGGCCAGTTCGCCCACGGCGGTCGGTTCGGTGGTTCCGGCAAAGGCCATCGGCACACCCGCCTCGAGCACCACTTGGACGTACTGCCGGGGCTTGGCCAATTCCCGGGCCACCAGCTCCGTCAGTTCCGCCAGCAGGATCTGTTGTTGTTCGATGGGGACTTCTCGGTTGGTCTGGACACGCAACAAGGGCATGTCCGCATCCTCGCCGGGCGGTCCCGGACTGGCAACCCTGCAGTCCGGCCGGGGAACACCGGGTCCCGGCGCAGAATGCCCGCCGCGGCCGCATGCAGCCCCGGACCGGGCGCCGGGTCGGGAGCGGCTCGCAGGCCTACGGGGTGTCGCTCCGCAGCCGGAAAAAGGCTGCCGGTTTGGAAGGATCCGGCTCCACCTCGTACGGGCTGGTGGCTCCTGCGAGGGGCGCCCACGGGCCGGTCACCTCTGGCGCGGTCTCCAAAGTCTGGTCCACGGCGTTCCAAGTGAGCACCAGCCTGCCGTCCGAAGTCGGCGCCACCGTCAGCATGGGCGCCTGGTCGAGGCCAAAAAGTTCCACGCGGGCGGTGTTGAGCGATGCCACGGTCAGTTGTTGGCCGGCGGCATCCACCGCCACCCCCGCCGGCGAACGCAGATGACCGGGACGGGTCCCGTACTCGCCCACATGCCCCAGGAACCGGCCCGTGGCGTCAAAGACGCGCACGAACCCTTGGAACGTGTCCGCCACGAACAACCGGCCATGGGCGTCGCCGCAAATGCCTTGCACGCGACCGCCCAAGCCGTCGGCATCGATGCGAAAAACCCGGACCAGCGAGCCGGCCCGATCGAAAACCTGAATGCGGTGGTTGTTCTGGTCCACCACGTGCAGCTCGCCGCCGGGGCTCACCCACAAACCGGCCGGGAAGTCGAACTCCCCCTCGTCGGAGCCGGCGGCCGGACCGCCCAAGGTCCGCACCAAGACCCCGTCCACGTAGGACTTGACCACATGCGCCGCGCTGTCGCTGACGTGCACCGTGACGGTCCCGCCGTCCTCGTCCACAGCGATGTAATTGGGGAGCTGGAACTCGCCGGAGCCGGCGCCCAGCACCCCCAGCTTCCGCCAGTCGAGATCGAAGACCGTGACCCGGCCCGGACCGGCCTCCCCCACGTACACGCGGCCCGCGGAATCCACCGCGACGCCCAGCGGCTGGCTCAGGCCGTCCTTCCCGGCGACGACCCGGCGGGTGGCCAGATCGAACACGAGGAGCTTCCCGGCGCCGGCATCGGCCACATACAGGCGGCCGGCGGCGTCGGTGGCCAGGCGGGCCGGCGCGCGGAACGGATGGGGCAACGGGCCCAAAGCCGTGGCCTGGGGGAGGGCCGGCCCGCCGGCCACGGCCATGCCCACACCCGCGGCAAGCGCCCCGATCCATGCCATGCTGCGATAGCGATTCCTGTTCATGAGTCCTGGGAGCTGAGGTTCAGGCATCCGTCGGGAAATCATCAGACCATCAGTAGGAAGCATTGTACGACTCCCGTTTCCACGCACCGTTCTTCCACCCGTGGCAGGTGGCCGCACAACTGCCGCCATTGGCGGTGTGGGTGTAGTCCACGATGCCTGGTGTCTTGGTCCCCCGCGGCGCGCCGGCCTGGCGTTCGACGATCAGGTGCGGCTCGGTGGCCGAACCGTGGGTGTCATGGCAGGCGTAGCAGGGGTAGTGCTCCTTGCCCACGTGCTTCTTGTGGCCGTCCTTGCCGAACCGGCTGCGGTTGGCCACGGTGTCGGTGACCTGGTCGTTGGCGTACACGTCGTAGTCGTGGCAGTTGAAGCATATCCAGTCGGTTGGCATGCGGCTGTTCAGCTTGGCCACGCTGGTCGAATAGGGCGCCTTGAGGATGTGGGCGTTGGCCGAACCGTGGGGCCCTTCCACCCCGCCGGTGGCACTGCCGTGGCAATCGGTGCACTCCATCGTGGAGCCGGAACTCCACCCGTTCACGAAGGCGTTGGCGTTGATGCCGCTGTTCTTGCCCGTCGCCTCCACCGGATGATACCCCGGATTCTGGGTGTTGAACCGGAGGGACAGATCCACCGTGCCTGCCATGGTGTTGCCCGCCAACGGGGCGCCCGCGGAATGGCAGGCGAAGCACACCTCGTACTGCCGGGCGCCGGTGGTGTCGGAGGCATCGTGATAGGTGTAGCTGACTTGGCCGACGCCCGTGTTGGTGACCGAAATCCGCTCCACACCCCGCAACGGCTCGGCGGTGGTGAGCCAGTGGGGGTTGTGACAGGCGGCGCAGTCGCTCACCGCGTGAGTGTAGGTGCGGTTGAACTCGGCCTGGATGTCGGCGGTGGCCGGACCGTCGCTGTCGTGGCAGGTCAGACAGAGCTGGCCGTTGCTCATGTCCTCCACCAGCAGGTGGGCATAATCGGTGCCCGGATGGGCCGGATCCTCGTAGCCGTGCGGACGGTGACAGGTGATGCAGGCGCCCTTGTGCGCCGGATCGGTGTCCTGCGGGGCGTCGGAACCGTACTGGCCTCCGGGCCAGAGAGCCGCCTGGGCCGCATCCAAGTGCAGGGCCGGCGTGGCGTCGTCCACACGGATGTCCACCGGTGTGGAGGTGGTGTTGTGGCAGTCCAGGCATATCCCGGCCTCGTCCTGCGCCAGCAGGTGGGGGAAGTCCACCCCGGGCGTGGCGGGATTTTCCACGCCGTGGGGATGGTGGCAGTCGCTGCAGTTGGTGTTGTGCGCCGGATCCCCCGCCATCGTGGTGGCGTGGCAGGTGTTGCACAAGTTGTTCGGCTCGTCCGCCAACAGGTGCGGAAAGTCCTGGCCCGGGTTGTTCGGATCCGGCGCCCCGTGCGCCTGATGGCAATCGGTGCAACTGGTCGTGGTCCCGCCGCTTTCCCCGCCGTTGTGCGCCGGGTCGCCGGCCACGTTCTCATGACAATCGGTGCACAGGCTCACCACGTCGGCCACCCGCAGCAGCCGTCCGTCATCGGCTGGTGCGTGGTGAACGACGTGGCAGGTCAGACAACGCACCTTGCCTTCGGTCGGGTCCAAAGGAAGCGTGGCCGGAGAACTCAACTCGCCCGCCACGGTGGGAACGTCCACGCCCACCGGATGGGATCCCTGGGTCGCGTCGGTCACCACACGCGCACCGTGGCACTCTTGGCAAAGCTGGTTGGTGTCGTCATCCATCCGCAACAAATGACGGCCATCCTGCCCCGGGGTGCCGGGGGCGTCGGGGTCGAACGGAGTGTGCGCCTGGGAATGGGGCGAGTGACAGGTGACGCAAACGACCTGCCCGTCCGGCATCCTGGCCAACAGGCCGGAATCGGTCGGGGAAGCCAAGTCCGGACGCACCCGAATCTCCCACTGGGTCCCTGCCACGTAGGTCGTATCCGGCGCAAAACTCACCGAGATTCCCTGGTCCAACGCCACGGGCGTCCCGTCATTGGGAATGGTCACACCACTCCCGCTCCCGTTTTCCGGAGCGCTTCCGACCCACGAGAAGGTGCTCCCCCCGGCGTCAACGGTCAGCGTGTACACCTTCGCATGCCGCCCGGTGTAAGTCCCTTGAGGCGTCAGCAGGGAGGCATCGGATCCGTTCACGGAAACGACCCGCCCGGAGGGACTGCTGTCCCACCGGTGGGAGCTGCCGACGCCCTCCTCGGGTGACGCCTGGTCACTCATCGTGAAGGCATGGGCGGCCGCCACACCACCGGGCTGGTGACAGCTCAAACACGTGTTGTCGCTGCCCTGCTGGATGGTGAAGGCCACCCCGCCCACGTAGTGCACTTGGTGGCAATCGGTGCAGCCCACCGGGCCATCCGGCGCATGGGGCGGGTCCATCGCCCGGAGGCCGAGGTTCACTCCGGCCAGGACCGCCAGCCGACCGATTCGCAACCAAACCCTTCTCCGGCCGGTGGAACCGACCAAAGAGCCGTTGTTGGGGCATGCGTCAGCCATGGAGAGGTGGTTCATGGAAGGTGAAAGCAACCCGGATGCCACGGGATCCGCTCATGGTGGCGCCACCGGCCCGCCCGGCAACCGGCGCCCCCGTCGCCTTCGTCCGGGGGAAATCGCCCGAGCCGTCGCGCGGGGAACCGGCGCGAAGGACTCCAGCCAAACGATCAGCGATGGTCACGCCACCCATTTTCAGACCCGTTAATCCTTGAGCCGGCAACAAAGTAGCCAAAGCGGTAAGGCGAAGACAAGCGAAAGATGACGAGAAACCCAATTTTTCTTCATATTATCACAGCCAATCATGCCCATTACCTAATGTCCCCGGAGTCTTCGAGCACCTCCGGGCGGCGCCCCGATGGGCCGCCATCAAGGGGTTGCATGCTGTTTCCAGCCTCCCAACCGCGACCGGGCGCCATGGCATTCATCAGCTTCGCTTCCGACCCCGCGGCAGCGGAGTGCCTCGGACAACAGGACCCATGACGCCGAGCCGAGGCCGGCGGCCCGGATACGCATCACCC
>RFJD01000510.1 GCA_003695015.1 Verrucomicrobiota bacterium
TACCTGCGCGAGGGGATGTTGCGGTTCGCGCTCATCCGGGAGGAGGGAGAATGAAGGCGCTTGGATCAGTCAGATCAGTCGGATCCGTCCGATCCGTCGCATCGCTCCGGTCCGTGGGAGCCGCCTGGCTTGGGCTGCTGGCATTCGGGGCGGCCATCCACGCGGCCGCGCTGGATGAGCCGTTGCCGGTGGACCCGGCCGTGCGGTTGGGCCGCTTGGACAACGGCCTCACCTACTACATCCGCGAGAACCACAAGCCGGAAAACCGCGCCCAGTTCCGCCTGGTGGTCAACGCCGGTTCGGTCCTCGAGGACGACGACCAGCGCGGCTTGGCTCACTTCCTGGAGCACATGGCCTTCAATGGCACCCGGCATTTCCCCAAGCAGGCGCTGGTGGACTTCCTGGAGCGCATCGGCATGCGGTTTGGCGCCGACCTCAACGCCTACACCAGCTTCGACGAAACGGTCTATTTCCTCGAAATCCCGCTGGACCAGGAGGAGATCATCGACAAGGCCTTTCAGGTCCTGGCCGACTGGGCGCACGAAGTGACCCTGGATCCGGCCGAGATCGAGGCCGAACGCGGCGTGGTGCTCGAGGAGTGGCGGTCGGGCTTGGACGCCTCCTGGCGCGTGCTCAACCAGCAGGTCCCGGTCCTTTTCCGCGGCTCCCGTTATGCCGAACGTCTGCCCATCGGCCAGACCAACATCATCGCCACCGCGCCCCGGGAAGCGTTGGTGCGGTTCTATCGCCGCTGGTATCGGCCCGACCTGATGGCGGTCATCCTGGTGGGCGACTTTGACGCCGGGACCATGGAACGCCGCGTCAAGGAGACCTTCGGTCCGATTCCCCGACCGGAAGACGCTCCCGAGCGGCCGTTGTTCCCCGTGCCGGATCACAAGGAAACGCTGTTCTCGATCGTCACCGACCCCGAACTGCCCGGGGCCAGCATCGCCATCGCCTACAAACATCCCCACGAAGAGGAGAAAACCCGCGGGGATTACCGGCGGACGCTGGTGGAATCGCTCTACCTGGCCATGCTCAACGCCCGGCTCGACGAGAAAACCCGCCTGCCCGATCCGCCGTACTTGTTCGCCGCGATGGACAAAATGGCCCTGGTGCGCACCAAGGACCTGTTCGTCCAGCAGGCGGCGGTCAAGGAAGGCGCCTGGGCCGAGGGGCTCAAGGCGATGTTGCTCGAAGCGCGCCGCGTTCAGCGGGACGGGTTCACCGCCTCCGAGCTGGAGCGGGCCCGCGCCAACCTGTTGCGCTCCTACGAGCGGGCCTATGCGGAGCGCGACAAACGGGAATCCGGCTCCTATGCCGCCGAGTACACGCGTCATTTCCTGACCGGCGAACCCATCCCCGGCATCGAGGAGGAGCTGCGCATGGCCCGGGAGTTCCTGCCCGGCATCGCGCTCGAGGAGGTCAACCGGGCCGCCAGCCGGTGGATCACGCCCACCAACCGCGTCATCCTCTACAGCGGACCGGCGAAACCGGGTCTGCCCGTCCCCGGCGAACAGGACATCCTGGCCGTGTTGGAAGAGGCCGCCCGGGCGGAAGTCGAGCCTTATCGGGACGAACTGGCCGACCGGCCCCTGCTGGATCCCATCCCCGAACCGCGTCCGGTGGTGCGGACCAACGCCATTCCGGAGCTCGGCTTGATCCAGTGGGAGCTGGCCAATGGCGTCCGCGTTTGGGCCAAGCCCACCGACTTCAAGAACGACGAGGTGCTCATGACCGCCTTCAGCCCGGGCGGACTCAGCCTGGTGGAGGACGAGGACTACGTGGCCGGCCAGACCGCGGCCATGCTCGTGGGCCAGAGCGGCTTGGGCGACTACGACCTGACCCAGTTGCGCAAGAAACTCGCCGGCCGCATCGCCTCGGTGAGTGCCTCGATCGGCGAAACCTCCGAAGGACTCAGCGGCTCCGCCTCACCCCGCGACCTCGAGACGCTCTTCCAGCTCATCCACCTTACCTTCACCCGGCCGCGCGCCGACGAACGGGTCTTCTCGGCCGTCCAGACCATGTTGCGCGAACAGGCCCGCAACCGGCTCAACGACCCCGCCGAGGTTTTCGCCGACGAGCTGGAACGGGTTCTCTACGGCGGCCATCCGCGCCACCGGCCGCTCGACGAGGCGTGGATCCGGCAGATGAATCTCGCGCGTTCCCTGGCCATTTTCCGCGACCGGTTCGCCAACGCCGGCGACTTCCATTTCGTCTTCGTGGGACGGTTCGACCCGGCCGAACTCCGGTCGCTGGCCGAGCGTTACCTGGCGACCCTGCCGGCGATCGACCGTCCGGAAGGGCCGGTTTTCCGGGGTGACGATCCGGTCCGCGGCCGGGTCACGTTGCGGGTGTTCAAGGGCATGGAGAACCGGAGCGAAGTGCGGCTGTTGTTCACCGGCGACACCCGCTGGGAGGACGCATGGCGGCTGCCGTTGCAGATGGCGGTGGACGTGTTGCGAATCCGGTTGCGGGAAACCCTGCGCGAGGAGGAAGGGGGCGTCTATGGCGCAGGCGTGAGCGGCCAGTTGCAACGCTGGCCCAAGGGCGCCTACGCCTGCCGGGTCGCCTTCGCCTGTGATCCCGGGCGCGTGGACGAATTGGTCGCGCTGGTGCTCGAGGAAATCCGCCGGCTGCAGGAGGACGGCCCCCGACCCGAAGACCTCGCCAAGGTCAAGGAGATCGCCCTCCGTTCCTTCGAACGCGGCCGGAAGGAAAATCCGTTCTGGCTCGGCAACCTGGAGTTCCGCGCCCGGCACGGCCTGGATCCCCGCGACATCCTCAGCTACCCGGACCGCGTGAAGGCGCTGGACGGGGCGAGGATCGCCGAGGCGGCGAGGCGTTACTTCGCCAACCACAACTTGGTGATCGCCCGGCTGGAGCCAGGTCCGCTCGAGCCCAAGGCCAAAGCGGAGTCGAAAAAAGCGGATTGAACCGAGCCGGGGCGCTTCGGCAGGGACGTCACCAAGTTGCCCCTGAAAAGCAGGAAGGCCGGGCTGGGGACCCGGCCTTTCTCACACACTTGAGAACCTGGCGCTCCGTTCAGCGACTTCCGGTCGCGCCCCCCGGA
>RFJD01000098.1 GCA_003695015.1 Verrucomicrobiota bacterium
CAAGAACACCAAGGACACCAAGCCCGATAGGGCGACCGGACATCCCCCAACTTCGCGAACGCCTTTGTCTCTTTGTGTCCTTTGTGTCCTTTGTGGTTGATCCCAAGTCCGCATCCGCATTGCCTCCCCATCCTGCCGCCGCGCCACCTCCGCCGGCAGCAACCCTGGATCGTTTTCGGCCAACACGCTGTGGTTGAAACGCCCCCCGCCGACCCTCGGTCCAGGAATCACAGCCAGATCAGTTCGTAACCGAGGTGTTCGCAGAAAAGGCCTTCGCTCCGCACGCTGTGGAGCGTCATCAGCAGTCGCCCCTGCAAGCGTTGCTCCGGCGGGATGCTGGGCCGGCCGGTTTGGCCCGAGAGCCGGTCCCAAAGGGGCAAGAGCCTTTGGCCCAATCCACCCGTTGCTTAATGCCGTGGAGCGGATGGTTAACAGGGACGCCGCTTTCGAAGTTCGCGACGGTCAGGGGCTCAGGCTCGCTTCCGGGAAGCGAGCGCGCTTCATTCACTCCCACCGTATCCACACCGGTACTTTTTCAACATCCTGCTGGTGGCTTGGGTGGGGCGGAGGTCTCTTGGCGGAGGGCAACATGCTTGCGGAGGAGACGGCGAACCTGTTTGATGAGCCGGCCATGGGCATGGATGAAACGAACGCTCTGATCCGCCAACGGCTGGCCAACCTCGAAGCCATGCGCGCCCGGGGGTGCGACCCTTTCCGGAACAAGTTCACCCCCGACATCGGCTGCGGCGAGGCGCGGGCGGCTTTCGAGGCGGGGCGGCTGCCCGAGGGGCATCCGGTGGCGGTGGCCGGCCGCATCACGGCGCACCGGGACATGGGCAAGAGCCAGTTCATGGACCTGAAGGACCAAAGCGGGCGGATCCAGATTTACGTCCAGAAAAAGGCGATCGGGGACGAGGCGTTCGAACTGTTCAAGCAACTGGATCTGGCGGACTTCATCGGGGTGCGGGGGACGCTTTTCCGGACGCGCACCGGCGAGCCGACGGTGAAGGTCGGCGAGTTCGTCCCCTTGGCGAAGGCGTTGCGGCCGCCGCCGGCCAAGTGGCACGGGCTCGAGGACACCGAGATCCGCTACCGCCAGCGCTACTTGGACCTGATGGCCAACGACGAGGTCCGGGAGGTTTTCCTGAAGCGCAGCGCCATCGTTCGGGAAATCCGGCGTTACCTCGAGGGATTGGGCTACGTCGAGGTCGAAACCCCGATGATGCAGGCGATTCCCGGCGGCGCGGCGGCCCGGCCGTTCGTCACCCATCACAACGCCCTGGGGTGCGATTTCTACCTGCGGATCGCCCTGGAGCTGTACCTCAAGCGCCTGTTGGTGGGCGGCTTCGACCGGGTGTTCGAGCTGGGACGCAACTTCCGTAACGAAGGCATCTCCCGCCGGCACAACCCGGAGTTCACCATGCTCGAAGCCTACCAGGCCTACGGCGACTACGAGACGATGATGGAGCTGCTGGAGGGCTTGGTCTGCCACGTTGCCCAACAGGTCCTGGGCGGCTTGGTCATCGAGCACCGGAATGCCGAGGGCGTGGTCGTCCGCACCATCAACCTCCGGCGCCCGTGGAAGCGAATCCGCTACAAGGACCTGATCCGCGAGCGGGTGGGGGAGGATTGGTTCGACGTCAGCCCGGAGGAACGCCGTCGGCGGGCGGAGGCGATGGGCGCCGAGCTGGGCGACGCCTTCGAGGATTTCGAGGTCACCCAGGCAGTGTTCGAGAAGAAGATCGAGCCCACGCTGATCGATCCGGTGTTCGTGACCCATGTGCCCAAGGAGCTGATCCCCCTGGCCAAGCTTTCGCCCGATGACCCGGACACGGTCGAGGTCTTCGAGTGCTGCATCAACGGCCAAGAGATCGCCCCCGGCTACACCGAGCAAAACAACCCGATCGAGCAGCGCGAACGGCTCGAACACCAGGCCGGCGGCGAGCAGCAGAAGCTGGACGAGGATTTCCTGATCGCCTTGGAACACGGGATGCCCCCGGCGGGCGGCATCGGCATCGGCATCGACCGCCTGTGCATGATGCTGCTGGGACAGGAAAGCATCCGGGACGTGATCCTCTTTCCCCAACTGCGCCCCAAGAGCTGAGGGACCGGGCGCCGCGGCCCTTCCCCGGGGCGGCTATTTGGCGAACTGCGTGATCCGCTTTTCGCGAACGACCGTGACGCGGATCTGCCCCGGGTATTGGAGCTCCTCCTCGATCTTGCGGACGATCCGGCGGGCAAGGACCTCGGCCTCCTCGTCCGTGAGAGCCTCGGGCGAAACCAAGACGCGCAGCTCGCGGCCGGCTTGGACGGCGTAGCACTTCTCCACGCCCGGGAACGAGCGGCCGATGCGCTCGAGGTTCTCCAGTCGCTTGAGATAGTGGGTCATCGACTCCGAGCGCGCTCCCGGTCGGGAGGCGCTCAGGGCGTCGGCCACGCTGACCAGCACGGCCACGAGGCTTTCGGGCGGGACCTCGTCGTGGTGGGCGGCAACGGCGTTGACCACCTCGGCGGTTTCGCCGTGTTGTTTGAGGAAATCGGCGCCGATCAGGGCGTGGGAGCCTTCCAGTTCGTGGTTGAGGGCCTTGCCGATGTCGTGGAGGAGACCGGCCCGGCGGGCCACTTGGATGTTGGCGCCCATTTCGGCGGCCATCAGGCCGGCCAGATGGGCCACTTCGATCGAGTGGTCCAAGAGGTTTTGGGAATAGCTGTGCCGGAAGCGCAGCCGCCCCAGCACCATGGCGGCTTCGTCGTGGAGCGGGTGGAGCCCCAGTTCGTAAACCGCCTGATCGGCCGCTTCCCGGACCGCCTTGTCGATGTCCTGCTCGACCTGTTTGACCACCTCCTCGATCCGGGTTGGGTGGATGCGGCCGTCGCTGATGAGGATTTCCATGCTGCGACGGGCGATCTCGCGGCGGACGGGGTCGAACCCGGAAAGGATGACGGTGCCCGGGGTGTCGTCGATGAGGACCGTCACGCCCGTGGCGGCTTCGAAGGCGCGGATGTTGCGGCCGTCGCGGCCGATGATGCGGCCCTTGATGTCCGGGGTGCCGTTGAGGGCGACGGAGGCGGTGGTCAGTTCATAGCGCTGGGTGGCGGCGTAGCGCTGCATCGCGGTGGCGATGATCCGGCGGGCCTCGGTTTCGGCCTCGGCCCGGGCCTCGTCGAGGATGTGCCGGCTGAGGTCGGCGGCGTCCTTGCGGGATTGCTTCTCGACCTCCTCCAGCAGTCGGGC
>RFJD01000511.1 GCA_003695015.1 Verrucomicrobiota bacterium
AGCCGCCCGACGGCGAGCTTCAAAGCGGGCAAATCGCGCTCCACGGTCTTCCAGACCTCCCTGAGATCGACTCCGAAATATTCGTGAACCAGCACATTGCGCATGGCAACGATCTGCGGCCACGGCACCTCCGGGTGTGCCTCGTGAAAGTCCCGGCCCAAGTTGGCCGCCGCCTCACCGATGATCTGAATGTGGTGAAATATCCACACTTGGATCAGCTCATCGCGCTCAAAAGCCTCGCGGCCGCGGGAGGCGTAGCGCTCGATGCGGGCGATGGCCTCGAGGATGTCCCTGAGGCGCTCCTTCGGGTCTCTCATAGCGGCGCGGCCTCCTTCAACACTCGATCCCGAATGCGCGGCTTGATGGCGCGCTCGCTCACCACGTCCACCTTGCAGCCGAGCAGTTCCTGCAGTTCGAGCCAGAGCGCTGCATGATCAAGCAGGCTGCGTTCGGGCTCGAATTCGACGACGAGATCGATGTCGCTTTGCTCGTCCGCCTCGCCGCGGGCCACAGAGCCGAACACGCGCACATTGCGGGCGCCATGCCTGGCCGCGACACGCAGGATTTCCTCGCGCTTCGCTTTCAGAAGCTCGTCAACCGTCATAGCCCAACTCCTTGAGGTTTCGCCAGATCGCCTTGTCCAGCCGCCGGGCCTCCGCCTGCTGCTCGCGCAATTGCGCGACGAGACGCCGCATCTTCGCCTCGAACGGCTCGTCGTCATCGGCCTGTTTCTCCGCGCCGACGTAGCGGCCGGGCGTGAGCACATAACCGTGCTTGCGGATTTCCTCCAGGGTCGCGCTCTTGCAGAAGCCGGGGATGTCTGAGTAAACGCAAAGACGCGAAGCCGCAAAGCCGCCAGGAGAGCCGGTCTTCCTGGCGCCTTGGCGCCCCCGGGTCTTGGCGGTCCCGCTGGAGCGCCAAGCGTGGTAGGTGTCGGCGATCTTGCGGATGTCCTCGTCGGTGAGCTCGCGGTGGGTGCGGTCCACCATGCGCCCCATCTTGCGGGCGTCGATGAAGAGCACCTGCCCGCGGCGGTCACGGAACTTCCCGTTGTTGCGGTCGCGCGCCAGGAACCAGAGGCAGGCCGGGATCTGGGTCGAGTAGAAGAGCTGGCCCGGCAACGCGACCATGCAGTCCACCAGATCGGCCTCGATGAGGTTCTTGCGGATCTCGCCCTCGCCGGACTGGTTGGAGGACATCGAGCCGTTGGCGAGGACAAAGCCCGCCACTCCGTGCGGGGCCAGGTGATGGACGATGTGCTGCACCCAGGCGAAGTTGGCGTTCTTCGCGGGCGGGACGCCGAAGCGCCAGCGCTTGTCGTCCTTGAGGCGCTCGCCGCCCCAGTCGGAAATGTTGAAGGGCGGGTTGGCGAGGATGTAGTCGGCCTTGAGGTCCGGAAACTTGTCGTCGTGGAAGGTGTCGCCGTGGGCGATCTGGCCCTCGATGCCGCGGATGGCGAGGTTCATTTTGGCCAGCCGCCAGGTGGTGTAGTTGGATTCCTGGCCGTAGATCGAGATGTCAGGCCGCCTTCCCCTGGGGGGCTTGCCGCCGTTGCCGTTGCCGGTGGCATGGGCACGGATGAACTTCATGGACTGGACGAACATGCCGCCGGAACCGCAACAAGGGTCGTACACGCGCCCGCGGTACGGTTCGATCATCTCGACGAGCAGATTCACCACGCAGTGGGGGGTGAGGAACTCGCCACCCTTGCGCCCCTCGGCCAGCGCGAACTTCTCGAGGAAGTACTCGTAAACGCGGCCGAGGACGTCCCTGGCGCGGGCCGCCTCGTCGCCGACCTGGATGTTGCTGATGAGGTCGATGAGCCGGCCGAGACGGGTTTTATCGAGCGCGGGGCGGGCGTAGTCCTTGGGGAGCACGCCTTTGAGCGCCGGGTTGTCGCGCTCGATGGCGGCCATGGCGTCGTCCACAAACCGGCCGATGGAGGGCTGGCGGGCGTGGGACTTCAGGTGCTCCCAGCGCGCCTCGGGCGGGACCCAGAAGATGTTGACGGCGCGGTATTCGTCCGGGTCCTCGGGGTCGGCGCCTTGGTCACGCTCGGCTTCGAGCCGGGCGTGCAACTCCTCGAAGGCGTCGGAGATGTACTTGAGGAAGATGAGGCCGAGGACGACGTGCTTGTACTCGGCGGCGTCCATCGAGCCGCGCAAGGCGTCGGCGGCCTGCCAGAGTTTGGCCTCGAAGCCCAGGATGGGGCCGGCGTTCGTGGCGGTCTTCTTCTGTCGGGCGGATTTGCGAGCCATCGAGCCGGAAGAGCCGGCGGGCGGCAGCGCGCGGAGCCGTGGCGCCGCCCGCCAAGGCGTTTGATTGCTCAGTCGAACTTGCGGTTCTTGTGGGCGCCGAGTTCGGGGGCGTCGGGGTTGACCTCGGGGCCGAAGTAGCGCAGGCAAACCAACGGCTCGGTCTCGCTGGTGTTCTCGAAGGTCACGCCCTGCTTCGCGCCGTCCTCGGTGCAGAAGTATTCGTCCTCGGTCAGTTCGTGGAACCGG
>RFJD01000512.1 GCA_003695015.1 Verrucomicrobiota bacterium
CGATGAAAGCACCGACTTGGCTTCAATCCGGGGGCACGCGCCAGTTGCTCGTCCTGGCCATCGAGGACAGCCACGTGGCCCTGGCCGAACTCCGGCGCCGCAACGGGCATGGCGCCGACATCCGGCATTCGCTCTCCCTCCCGCTGCCCGCCTCCCGGATCGAACAGGAACCGGAGGAGGCGGGCCGTCTGCTGGCCGAGGCGCTGCAAACCCATGGCTTCACCAGCCGGCGTTGCTTGGTGCGCACGCCCTTGTCCTGGGTGTTGGCCGCGCCGATCGAGGTGCCGGGCCAGCTCCCCGCCGGCGAACTCCCCGGGTTCCTGGAACTTCAGGCCGAACAACAACTGGCCCTGCCCCCGGGCCGCGCCCGCATCGCCGGCGATTTCGCCGCCCTGCCCGAAGGCCGCCGTCGCGGGCTGCTCGCCGCCCTGCCGCAAAACCGTTTCGACGCCCTGTTGCGGTTCCTCCAAGCCGCCGGGCTCAAGCCGGTTTCCGTCACCGCGGACGCCAACGCCCCGGTCACCGCCGACGAGCCGCTCGATGAGGGCGTCCTCCGGATCGCCCCCGCCGGCAAGGGGCTGGACTTGGTGCTGACCCTCGGCCCGCACCGGCTCGCCTTCCGACACTTGGATCCGCCCAATGCCGGGGCCGGCCACCTGCCCATCGAACCGGCCGATTTGGTCCGGGAAATCCGGCTGACCCTCGGTCGCTGGCCGGCGGAATGGCGATCCCTTTGCCGCCGCATCGCCTTCCACGGCGCGGAGAGTTTCATCGACGAACTCCACGCCGCCGCCAAACCGCTCTTGGAAGCGGCCGGCTGGAAGCGGGTCGATCGCGAACCCCACCGCCCGGTGGCCACCGGCAACGGTCCCCTGCCCCACGCCTGCGAAGCGTTGTTGGGCGCCGCCCATGGCGTGCTGCGCGGCCAACCGCTCCCGTTGGAGTTCCTCCCCCGCCAGGAAACCGCCTGGGAAAGAATCCAGCGTCGGTTCGCCGGCGGGCACCGTCGGCAACTGATCCTGGCCGGCGTCGGCTTGGTCCTGCTGCTGTGGTTGCCCGCTTGGTGGCAGGCCCACCGTCTCGGAACGCTCGAGCAAACGTGGAAGGAAATGGCCGGTCCGGTCGCCAAACTCGAACAGCTTCAAACCGACATCCGCAGCTTCAGGCCGTGGTTTGCCCGCGATCCGGAGTCGCTCTTGGTCCTGGAGGCGGTCACCGAGGCCTTTCCCGAGGAAGGCGAAGTCTGGGCCCGCAGTATCGAGTGGAAGGCCGACGGGCAGTTCACCTGCAACGGCCTGGCCCGCAGCCAGCAGGCCATCATGGCCACGCTCGAACGGCTTCGGGCCGATCCCCACATCCGCGACCTGAAGCTCAAACAGGTCCGCGGACAGAACCCGGTTCAGTTCGCATTCCAATTCACCTGGCGCCATGACGCTCAACGCTGAAAATCGACAGCGCGTCCTGCTGATCGTGGCCGCGGCTTGCGTGGGCCTGTTGGCCCTCGACCGCCTGGTCGTCGGCCCCTACGCCGCCGCTTGGCGCGATCGCGCCGAACGCTTGGCCACCCTGAGCCTCCAAGTCGAACGCGGCCAGGCTCTGCTGGACCGCGCCGAGGCCATCCAGCAGCGTTGGGAGAATCTCCAGCGCGATTCCCTCCCGGCGGACCGCCCCCGGGCCGAGGAACTGGTCCTCAGAGCCGCCGCCGGCTGGGCGCGTGAGGCCCGCGTCGTCTTCACTTCCCTCAACCCGCAGTGGCGGGATGGCGAGCGCGACTCGGCGCTGTTCGAATGCCGGGCCGGCCTGAGCGGCGACCTCCAGCAACTGGCCCGGTTCCTCCACGCGTTGGAAACCGATCCCCTCCCCGTCCGGATCGAAGAGTTCCGGTTGGCTGCCGACGACGACCAAGGCCGGCGCCTGACCCTGAACCTGCGCTTCAGCGGACTCCAGTTGAACCGCCCGGCCAATTCCGCTTCCACCACCCCATGAACCGGCTTTTGCGAATGATGGCATGGCTGCTGCCGGCCGCTGGATTGATGGCCGGCGAACCGACCGCGCCCCCTTCGGCCGAAGCCCCGGCAGGTTCCGCCCCGGTCCCCAAGCCGGCCGCCACCGTGACGAATCAAACCGGCCCCGCGGCCGCCCCGGCCGAAACGTCGTCCTCGATCGCGGCGACCAACAGCCCACCCGCCGCCACCAACGCGGCTCCCACCGCGCCCGCCGTTTCCTCCAGCGAGACCAACGCTCCGCCGACCAACAAGGTCGGAACGGCCTCCACTCCCGTCACTCCCAGTCGGGAAACGGCGGACGAATCCGGCGAAAGGGCCGATTCCCGGCGCAGCCGTTCGGAGGCCGATCCCCGTTCCTTCGAACGCTTTCGCCTGCTCACCGAGCGGAACATCTTCGACCCCACGCGCCGCCGCCGGGAGCCGGGCCGGGTCGAGCGGCCGGTCACGCCCCCTTCGCCGCCCCGGGAGGAAATCCTCACCCTGACCGGCGCCATCGTGTACGGCGACAAAGCCTTCGCCATGATCAACAGCACCGATTCGCGCTACCGGGGCGTCTTTTCGCCCGGAGAAGCGCTGGCCGAATGGCGCGTGGCCGCGATCGACTCGAAGGGGATTCTTCTGACCAACGAAGAGCAGCAACTGCGGCTCCCGGTCGGCCAAAGCCTCCGCC
>RFJD01000513.1 GCA_003695015.1 Verrucomicrobiota bacterium
CTCCACCTCCTTTCCGGCGGCGAGCAAACCATGACCGCCGTCGCCCTGCTCTTCGCCATCTACGCGGTTCGTCCCAGCCCCTTCTGCGTGCTCGACGAGCTGGACGCCCCGCTCGACGAGGCCAACATCAACCGCTTCATCCGTGTCCTGAAACGGTTCCTCGACCGCTCCCAGTTCATCGTCATCACCCACAACAAACGGACCATTGCCATGGCCGACACCATCTACGGGGTGACCATGGAGGAACGGGGCGTCAGCAAGGTCGTGAGCATGAAGTTTCAACAAGTGGCCGAATCGGCCCCCTCGGGCAATGGCAATGGCAACGGCAACGGAGCCGGCCAGACCGCGCCCGCCAAACCCGCTGACACCTCCCCCGAGGGCAACGGCAACGGCCATGGCAACGGGAGCCGCCCGGCCGCCGCGCCGGAAGCCCCGACCGATCAACCGCCGTCCGAGGCCGTGCCGGCCGAACCCGCGCCGGTGAGCGCCAACTGAACCAACACCCGGCCCGCGATCGCCGGCCCCGCGTGGCGCTTCACGGCTCCGGATCGGCTCCCCCAACCGGGCCGATCGCGAGCGCCGCTTCCTCCGCCCCTTCGCCGACCGCCGGCGCCTCGACCGGTTCGGGAGCCGATCCATCCCGCGGCGGCAACAACCGCCACACCCCGGCCAGAAAACTGCCGATCACCGAGTGGAACGTCGCCGAGATCGCGCACGGGGTGGCCGTCGCCGGCAACTGCGGAAAGTTCCGCTGCGCCAGCACCACCCCCAATCCCGAGTTCTGCATCCCCACCTCGATCGAGATCGTCCGCCGGATCCACTCGCCATACCCGAGCAACCGCGCCAGCAAATGCCCGAGCCCGAACCCGCCCGCGTGCAACAGGAGCACCGCCGTCAACAGCTTCAGACCCGAGCGCCGGATGCTCTCGACCTGCTGGCCGATGATGCTGGCGCAGATCAGGGCGATCACCACCACCGAAACCAGCGGCGCCACCGGCAGCACGAACCGCACCAGCCGGGGCGTGGCGTGGTGCAACGCCAGCCCCAACAACACCGGCGCGAGCACCACCTTCACCGTGTCCAGGAACAACGCCCACGCATCCACCGGCACATACGCCCCCGCCAGCCATTTCGTCAGCACCGGGGTCATCACCACCGCGGCAAAGGTCGAGCACATGGTCATCAGCACCGACAACGCCACGTTGGCCCGGGCCAGATAGCTGACCACGTTCGACGCCGTTCCGCCGGGGCAGCACGACACCAGGATCAGCCCCACCGCGAAGGCCGTCTCCAGGTGCAGCACCCGGGCGATCGACCAGCCCAGCAACGGCATGATCAGGAACTGCGCCGCCACGCCCGTGGCCACCGCCCGCGGCATGGCCAGCACCCGCTTGAAATCATCGACGCTGAGGGTGATCCCCATCCCCAACATGATCACCGCCAGGCCCCAGACGATCGCCTGCTTCTGGAACCACGTGAACCATGCCGGCTCGATCAACGCCCCCACCCCGCCCAGCAACACCCAGAGCGGGAACAGGTTCGTCAACGTGTTCAACACCCGGACCATGCCCCCACTTATGTCAACTTTCGCTGCTGCTGACCATCAGGAAAGGGCCACCAACAGCCAAGCCACCCCGGTCAGCAACACCAACAAACCCGAGGGCATGAACTTCCGCGTCTTGGCCAGCCGGACGATGAACGCCGCCAGCAACAGCCCGAAGACCACGTGACGAACGATCCCGGCCACCCCGGCCGGCAACGCCAGGGTCGCCAGCAGGATCACCGCCGCGACCGCCGAGGTGATCAGCGAAACCCGGCTGCCGGCCTTCCGAAACCCCATCCAGCCCCCGCCCAGCAACAACGCCACATAAACCAGAATGATCGCCGTCTGCATGGCGCGACCTTCGCCCAAACCCGCCCCCCTGCCAATGCCGATCCGGGCCGTCAGCCCAACGCGCCCTCCCGAGTGCTGTGACTGTCTCTGAAGCGCCTCGATGCGGACCAACAACATCAGCGGGCCTTCCGCCGATGGAGAGCGGCTCTCCGTACCCGGGCAGCTCTTGGCCGCCTCCGGTCCAACCAGACGAAACGCCTCTGTTCCGGCTTGGTGTCCTTGGTGTTCTTGGTGGTGGAAAAGGCGTCTTGTCCGGCGCACAGGCGTGGTGTCGCGAAAGGGATCGAGACCGAGCCCCGGAGGGGCGGACGCAACCCAGCCCCGGGCAACGCCCGGGGTCAACGGAGCCAACCCAATGGCCAGCCCTGAAGGGGCGGCATGAGTAAGGGCGCGGGGGAAAGCCGCCGGCTTGGTGGTCGGCGACCAAAGGGGGCGGGCGTCGAAGGTTCGGGGCTTGGCCCGCCCTTTCAGGGCTGGGCGGGGATGAGGATGCCGACCGCCGGTCCCGGGGCGTTGCCCCGGGCTGCGGTTGGCGAGGCGCCGTTGGGGCCAAGTCTCGTGGAAAAGCAAATGCCAAGACGCAAAGACGCCAAGGCAAGGAGTTGGAGGAAAGGTTGGCCGATCTGGGGGCGAGGGCTTTCAGAACAGGCCGTGACCGGGCGCAGTTGCGTGCGCTCGGGCGGATCCCGGCGGTCGCCGGTGAAAGGGTCCGCCAGCAGGACGGCAGGACGGCTCCGGTCGGTGAACTTGGGAGTAACCACAAAGGACACAAAGGCGTTCCCGCAGTTGGGGTATCTCCGAGCGCGCTTCCCAGCCTGGTGTCCTTGGTGTGGTACGGTTGCCGTCCTTTGCCCCGTCGGAAACTCTCACCCCGATGGAGCCGGCACCCGCCGGGCACAAAAAGGGGCGGCCGCGCTGGCGGCCGCCCCGCACCGGTCGTTGGCGAGCAGCGCTATGGAGTGCTTGTGCGATAGAAGGCCCCGCCTGCAGGGGGCGCGGGATCCACCAGCACGGCTTCGCCGTTGGCGTCCGCCGTGGCCGAGGTGATGCGCGTCCATTCACGTCCGGCCAGATCGGTCGTGCGCCAGAGCGTGCGGCTGATTCCCGGCAGACCTTGGCTGACGACCTCGACGCCCGCCTCGGTCAGGCGCAGCGAAAGCCGGTCGGCCGGGAGGCGGTAGGTGAACAGTTCCACATTGTCCACCATGCCGTGGAAGAACCCTTCCGGGCCGGTCGTGTGGATGTTGTTGCCCACCGTGAGGCGGCCTTTGGGCAG
>RFJD01000099.1 GCA_003695015.1 Verrucomicrobiota bacterium
CGCATGCGTTGTTCGCGCGGGTGGATGCCCAGCCAGCAGGTCCCAAGTCCGAGGGCTTGGGCGGCCAGCAGGATGTTCTCGATCGCCGCCGAGCAGTCCTGGAGCAGGAAGCTCAACTGCCGGTCGTGGGCGGCCTCGATGTCGCCGCAGACCACGATGGCCAGCGAGGCCTGGTGGAGCATCGAGCCGTTGGAAAGGTGCTCCGCCAACCGGTTGAGGTTCTCCCGCTGCCGGACGACGACGAACCGCCAGGGATCGCGCGCCACCGCCGAGGGGGCGGCCATGGCGGCCTCGAGCAACGTCCGGAGTTGTTCGTCGGTGACCTCGCCCGGCCGGTAAACCCGGATGCTGCGCCGGGCGAACAGGCATTCCAGAGCTTCGGATCCGTGGGTGTTCATGGCGTGTGGTTCTCGGTTGTGCGGCCGCCGTGGGGCGGTCGGCCCTTCGCCGGGACCGTCCGTCCGAGCGGTCCGCTCATTCGAAAACGCTGGCGGGGACGATCCGGACCCGCTTGATCTCGACCCGCTCGACGGGCCGGCTCAGCTCGCCATCCGGGCCCTCTTCGACGGGGGTCTGGGCGATCTTCTCGAGGACGTCGTCCCCGCGGATCAATTCCCCGAAAGCCGTATATTGGCCGTCCAGGTAGCGGGCATCACCCAGGCAGATGAAAAACTGGCTGCCCGCCGAATCGGGATCCTCCCCGCGGGCCATGGAGATGACGCCCCGCACGTGCGGGCGGTCGTTGAATTCGGCCTTGAGGGTGTAACCCGGATCGCCCGTGCCCCAGAGATGTTTCTGGGAGGGGTCCTTGGTGAGCGGATCGCCGCCCTGGATCATGAAGCCGTTGATGATCCGGTGGAAACAGGTGCCGTCGAAAAAGCCCCGTCGCGCCAGGCTCTTGAAGTTGGCGACGGTGTTGGGGGCGACCTCCGGCCAAAAGGCAATGACCAGGTCGCCGTGGGTGGTCTCGATGACCGCGACTTCCTTCGAGGATTTCGAGGAAGAGGAGTTGGTTGGGGGCATGGGTCCAAAAAGACGGCGGCGCGAGCCGATTCCTCGTCCGCGCCGGCGCGTTCCAAGAGGTTGGGGTTATTGCTGCTTCTCGATTTCCGAACGGGGAACGATGCGGATGCGATCGATGTTCACCCGCTTGACCGGGATGTCCCGGGGACCGGTCGGCGTGTTGGCGATCTTGTCCAGGACGTCGTATCCCTTGATCAACCGGCCAAACGCCGTGTACTTGCCGTCCAGAAAGGTCGGGTTGCCGTGGCAGATGAAGAACTGGCTGCCGGCCGAGTCGGGGTCTTGGGACCGGGCCATCGAGATGACGCCCCGGATGTGGGAGCGGTCGTTGAACTCCGCCTTGATCGTGTAGCCCGGACCGCCCGTGCCCCAGAGCATCTTCTTGCCCTCGTCCTTGGTGAGCGGATCGCCGCCCTGGATCATGAAGCCCTTGATCACCCGGTGGAAACAAACCCCGTCGTAGAACTTCTGCCGGGCGAGTTTCTTGAAGTTGGCCACCGTGTTCGGCGCCGAATCCGGCCAGAACTCGACCACCATGGTTCCCAGGCTGGTCTCGATGACCGCCACCTCATCGGCGCCGTCCGCCGCCGGCCGGGCGGGTCCAGGTTTGTCGTCCTTGTCCGGACCGCCCTCGGCAGCCAGACCGCTCAAACTCGTGCCGAGCGCCAGCGCGCTTACGACAATCCACGTTTTCATGCGGGGGGGAACTTGCCCCCAACCCGCCGGCTTGTCACGCCGAAGATCGTCGAAGCGTCGGAGCGTCGGAGCGATGGGGTGGCGTGGGTTTGGGCTTGTGCGGGTGGACGGCTGTGGCTGTGATGGCGGGCATGAAGCTGGGTTGGGTTCGCACGATCGCATGGTATGGCATCCTGGGCTGGGGACTGGTCTGCGGCGGTTGGCCGGGTTCGGCCGCCGAAAAAGGCGTTTCCCCGGCCGGCGATGAGACTGGTTTGCTCCGGTTTCCCACCATTCACCGGGACCGGGTGGTGTTCACGCATGCCGGGGACTTGTACGTCGTGCCGGTCGAAGGGGGCGTCGCCCGGCGACTGACCAGCCATCCCGGCCAGGAGATCTTCGCCCGATTCTCGCCCGACGGCCGCTGGCTCGCGTTCACCGGGCAATACGACGGCAACACCGAGGTGTACGTGATGCCGGCGGAAGGCGGGGAACCGCGGCGGTTGACGGTCACCGCGACGCTGGGTCGCGACGACGTCTCGGATCGCATGGGCCCGAACAACATCGTCATGGCCTGGCGGGACGAGCGGACCATCGTCTTCCGCTGCCGGTGGCGGGAGTGGAACTCGTTCAAGGGCCAGTTGTGGACGGTGGACTTGGAGGGCGGTCTCCCGGGGCGACTGCCCTTGGCGGCGGCGGGTTGGTGCAGTTTTTCCCCCGACGGCCAACGGATGGCCTTCAACCGCGTGTTCCGCGAGTTCCGCACTTGGAAACGCTACCGGGGCGGCCAAGCGGACGATCTCTGGGTGCTGGATTTCGCCACCGAAAAGGTCGAGCGGTTGGTCGAAAACCCGGCGCAGGACGTCTTCCCCATGTGGCACGGGAACCGGGTTTACTTCCTCTCCGATCGCGGCGAGTACCAGCGGATGAACGTCTGGGTGAAGGAACTGGACACCGGGACCGAGCGGCAGGTCACCCGGTTCCGCGAGTTCGACGTGAAGTTCCCCTCCCTGGGGCCGGAGGCGATCGTGTTCGAGAACGGCGGCCGGCTCTACCGGCTGGACTTGGCCAATGAGGAGGTGAAACGCATCCCCGTCCGGATTCAGGAGGACTTTCCGGTGGCCCGGCCGGCGTGGCGCGCGGTCGGCGAATGGCTCACCGACTGGAGCCTCGGGCCGGATGGCGCCCGGGCGGTGTTGACGGCGCGGGGCGACGTGTTCACGGCCCCGGCCAGGGAAGGCTCGATCCGCAACCTCACCCAAACCCCCGGCGTGCATGAACGGGACGCCGTTTGGTCGCCGGACGGCCGATGGGTCGCCTACATCTCCGACGCCTCCGGCGAGGACGAAATCCACCTGCGGCCGGCGGACGGCTCCGGCGAGGACCGCCAACTCACCAAGGGCGGCGACACCTACAAGTACGGGCCCAAATGGTCGCCGGACAGCCGCCAACTGGCATGGACCGACAAGAAGAACCGGCTCTGGTGCGTGGCCGTCGAAACCGGCGAAATGCGGCTGGTGGATCGCTCCGAGGCATGGGAGATCCACGACTTCGCCTGGTCGCCCGACAGCCGCTGGCTCGCCTACGTCCGGCCCGAACCCCGGCGGTTCGCCGACCTGTTCCTCTTCTGCCTCGACGACGGCCGGAAGGTCCGCGTCACCGAAGGTTGGTTCGAGGTGAGCGACCCGGCCTTCAGCCGCGACGGCAAGTACCTGCTGTTCGTTTCGAGGCGGAACTTCCATCCGACCTACAGCCAGACCGAGTGGAACCATGCCTACCGGGACATGGAACGGGTTTATCTGGCGTTGCTGGCGGCGGACACTCCCTCGCCGCTGGCCCCGCGCAGCGACGAGGTGAAGGTCAAGGAAACCCCGCCCGAGGAACAACCGGACGTCGAGGCCGCCCCCGACAGCAAAGACCGAGCGCAGGCGGAGCCGGCGCCAACGCCGGAGCCATCCGGAGCCGACAAGACCAAAGGCGAAGCGAAGAAGGAATCGGCGAAAGAACCGACCGTGCGCGTGGACGCCGAGGGCTTGGCCGACCGGGTGATCGCCATCCCCGGGCCGGCCTCCGAATACGCCGACCCGCAATGCCTCGATGGCAAGGTCTATTACCGGCGAAAGGGCGAACTGGCCGTGTACGACCTCGACAAACGCAAGGAAACCGTGCTGGGCGAGTTCGACGGCTACGAGATCAGCGCCGACGGCAAGAAGATGCTCCTGCGGAAGGGCAAACGGCTCGCCATCGTGGACCTTCCCTCGGGCAAGGTCGATCCGTCCGACCACTGGTTGAAGCTCGACGGCCTGCGGACATGGATCAAACCCGGCGAGGAATGGCGGCAGATCTACCATGAATGCTGGCGGCAGATGCGGGATTTCGTTTACGACCCCGGATTGCACGGCGTGGACTGGCCCGGGTTGGGCGAGCGCTACGGCCGGTTGTTGCGCTGGGTGCATCACCGGGCGGACCTGACCTACGTCATCGGCGAGCTGATCGGCGAGTTGAACCTCGGCCATTGCTACGTGGGCGGCGGCGACATGCCCAAGGCGGACCGCGTCCAAACCGGCCTGCTGGGGGCGCGGTTCGAGCGGGACCCGTCCGGATTCTTCCGCATCGTCGAGATCCTGCCCGGTCGCAACTGGGACGAATCCCTCCGCTCCCCGCTGCGCGAACCCGGCGTGGGGGCGAAGGAGGGCGACTACCTGGTGGCCATCGAAGGCCGGCGGACCGACGAGCTGAAGACGCCCTACGAGGCGTTGATCGGCCGCGCCGGCGAACTGGTGCGCCTGCGCCTCAACGACCGCCCCACCCTCGAGGGCGCGCGGGAGGTGCTCGTGCGGCCCATCGCCAACGAACAACCGCTCTACTACCTCCGCTGGGTCCTGCGGAACTTGCACCGCGTCGAGCAAGCCACCGACGGCCGGGTCGGCTACGTCCACATCCCCGACATGGGTGTCAACGGCCTGAACCAGTTCGCCCGCCTGTACTATCCGCAGTTGCACAAGGAAGCCCTCATCGTGGACGTCCGCGGCAACGGCGGCGGCAACGTCTCCCCGATGATCATCGAACGCCTCCGCCGGGAACCGGTCTTCTGGACCATCGCCCGCAACGGCGCCGTGGACATCGATCCCTCCGGCACCTTCCTCGGCCCCAAGGTGATGTTGATCGACCAATACTCCGCCTCCGATGGCGACATCGTCGCCTACCGGTTCCGGCATCACCGGCTCGGCCCCCTCATCGGCACGCGCACTTGGGGCGGGGTCGTCGGCATGCGCGGCAGCCTCCCTCTCATGGACGGCGGCTACCTCATGAAGCCGGAGTTCTCCCGGTTCGACCTCGGCGCCAAAGTCTGGATCATGGAAGGCCACGGCGTGGCTCCGGACATCGAGGTGCCGAACGACCCGGTCCGGGAATTCCACGGCATCGACGACCAGTTGGAACGCGCCATCCAGGAAACGCTCAAGGCCCTGGAGAAGGAGGCGCCGAAGGTTCCCGAGCCCCCGCCGTACCCGATCAAGGCCTCGCGCGGGACGATCGCCCCGCCGCCGGGCGACGACGACCGGTGAGCGCGCCTCCGCCCGATCAGCCAGCGCGGCCCGCCGGCGTCCGGGCCGATTCTCCCTACCCGCCAACGGGGCCGGCCCGGAGCGCGTGGATCCTGGCCCGACGCGGGCCGCGCGTGCCCGTGGACGTCCGGAGGCCGCAGGCGGTTTTTCGGGAAGAGGAACCCGCCGCTCCGGATGGGCCGGTCGTCGAGGTGCTGACGGTTCTGTTGACCGGGCGCGAATGCCCGTGGCGTTGCCTGATGTGCGATCTCTGGCGGCACACCAGCCCGGATCCGCTGCCGCCCGGCGCCGTGACGGCCCAGTTGCGCGACGCCCTCAGCCGCCCGTTCCCCGGCCGACCCCGCCCCGCTGTCCTCAAGCTCTACAACAGCGGCAGCTTCTTCGATCCCGGCTCGGTGCCACCCGCGGACCGGCCGGAAATCGCCCGCCTGGCGGCGGGGTTCGACCGCCTGGTCGTCGAGTGCCATCCCAAACTCGCCCTGCGACCGGCCGTGGAAGGGTTCCTCGACGAACTGGCCCGGGGACCGCAGCCCGCGCCCCGACTCGAGGTCGCTCTGGGCTTGGAAACCGTCCACCCGGACGTGCTCGACCGCCTGAACAAACGGATGACGGCGGCCGACTTCGCCCGGGCCACCCGCCGGCTCAACCAACTCGGCGTCGCGGTGCGGGCTTTCGTCCTGCTGCAGCCGCCGTTCCTGCCGGCCCGGGAATCGGTCGCTTGGGCCGTGCGCTCGGCCGCCTTCGCCTTCGAAGCCGGCGCCCGCGCGGTGTCGATCATCCCCACCCGACCCGGCAACGGCGCCTTGGACGCGCTGGCCGCAGCCGGGGTCTTTTCGCCGCCGACGCTGGACCAACTGGAAGCCGCGTTGGAACGGGCGTTGGCACTCCGGGCGGGCTTGGTCTTCGCCGACGTCTGGGACTTGGAACGCTTCTCAGCCTGCCCGGTCTGCTTTCCCGCCCGCCGCCGTCGGCTCGAGCAAATGAACCGGACCCAACGCCCGCAACCGGCCATCCGCTGCCCCGCCTGCGCTCCGGCCTGAACGACCCGTGGTGCGGGTATCTTGCCTGCGCTTGCGGCCTCTCGTAGCCACCGACGCAAGCAGGTGGCCACCGACGTAAGGAGGTGGGGTGAGGTGACAGGTTGAAGAGTTGAAGGGTGATGGGTTGAAGAGGAGCCCCGCCTCCGTGGTGTGCTGCGGGCATCCTGCCAGCCCTTGCGGCCTCTCGTAGCCGCCGACGTAAGGAGGCGGGGGCGCGGCCATCCTGGCTGCACCACGGCCCACCGGCACCATCAGCCCCGCCGGCGCAGGTGGGTGGCCGTCCAAGCTCCGGCGACGGCCCCGGAAAGATGTCCCTCCCAGGAGATCGGTCCGGGCTGCGGCAGGGCGCCGTAGAAAATGCCGCCGAACACCACGGCCACGAACGCCGCCACCACGAGGGACCGCCATCGCCGAAGCACCAAGCCGGCCACGATCAGAAAAGCCGCCAATCCGAAAATGACGCCGCTGGCGCCCACGTGAACCGTCCCGCCCCGCCCGATCAGCCACGTCCCCAGCCCGCTGCCCAGCCAGATCCACGCCAGCGACCGTCCCGGCCGGTGCCGCGGTTCGGCCCAGAAAAGCGTCAGCAGGATTTGCAGGGGCAGGGCGTTTGCGATGGCGTGCGCCAAGCCGGCGTGCAGCAGCGGGCTGACGAGGATGCCCCGCAGACCGACCGCCTCCCGCGGCCGGATCCCCCACGCCAACAGCCGCGGAAACCAGAGCGCCTCGGCGACCGCCAAGACCAGAATCCCGAAGGACGCCATCGCGCCAAGGCGGACGGCCTGCCGGAACTGCCGCGAACCGCTGCGTCCCATGGCCGGTCAATGCCCATCAACCCGCTTCCGCCAGCCGGCCGCGGGCCTCGTTCGGCGGGGCTTCCGCGTGGTCCAGCCTCCCGCGAACGGGGCGCGAACCGGCACGGGCGGGCGAGGGCTTCACGCCGTGGCGGCGGCGGGCCGCGCGCCGGCAGAGGGCGTCGGTTTGGGCGGTGTTTCCGGCTGGGGCGCCTCGAACGGCTCGAGTTCCTCGCCCTGCCGCACCAGCCGCGCGCTGTTGAACACCACCACCAGCGAACCGGTGTTGTGGAGGATGGCGGCCAGGATCGGATCGATGAACCCGTAGGCCGCCAGGGTCAGGCCGCTGATGATGAAGAACACGCCGAAGAGGAAGTTCTGGTTGATGACGCTGCGCGTGCTCCGCGACAGGCGGACCAGGAACGGCAAGCGGCGCAGGTCGTTGTTCATGAGGGCGATGGTGGCGCTGTGAATCGCCACCTCGCTGCCGGCGGCCCCCATGGCGATGCCCATGTCGCCCGCGGCCAGAGCCGGCGCGTCGTTGACGCCGTCGCCCACCACGGCCACGCGGTAGCCGCGGTTCCGCATCCGATGGACGAAGTCCACCTTGTCCTGTGGCAGGCACTCGGCCAGCACTTCCTGGCAGCCGATCTCCCGGGCGACCCGTTCGGCCACCGGCTTGCGGTCGCCGGTGACCATGGCCAGGCGTTTGACGCCCAGCTCGTGGAGGGCGGCCAGGGCTTCCCGGGCTTCCCGGCGGGTTTGATCGCGCAAGCCGATCCAGCCGACGTACCGGCCGTTGCGGGCGATATGGATCAGGCTGAAACCTTCGGTCTCCTTGACGTTGACGTCCGGAGCCTGCTCGACGACGCCCTGAATGCCGTTGGCCTTCAGCCAGGAGGCGCGACCAATGATGACCTCGGCTCCGTCCACCCGGGCCTTGATGCCGCGGCCGGCGGCTTCGGAGAAGTTCTCCGGTTCGGCCAGGGGAACGCCGGCCTCGGTGGCAAGCTGCAACAGCGCCTTGGCGGTGGGGTGGTTGCTGAAACGTTCGGCCGAGGCGGCCAACCGCAACAATTCCGCCGGCTTCAGACCGCCCATGGGCGCCAGCCGGCTGACCGCCAATTGCCCGGTCGTCAGCGTGCCGGTCTTGTCGAAGATGAAACCGTTGATCCGGGCGGCCAACTCGAGGTCGGCCACGTTCTTGATCAGGATGCCCAACCGGGCCGCGGCGCTGAGGGCCGCCACCATCGCCGAGGGCGAGGCCAGGATGAACGCGCAGGGGCAGGAGACCACCAGCACGGCAATCGTCCGATCCAAGTCCTTGGTGAAAGCCCAGACCAACGCGCCGATCAGCAGGACCAGCGGCGTGTAATAGACCATGTACTGGTCCACGATCCGCAGGAAAGGCAGCTTCGTTTTCTCGGCGGCCAGGATGAGTTCGCGCACGCGGCCCAGCGTGGTCTGGCCGCCAGCGCGGGTGACCTTCACCTCGAGCACGCCGGTGAGGTTCTGCGTGCCGGCGAACACTTGGTCGCCCGGGCCCTTGTCCGCCGGCAGCGACTCGCCGGTGATGGTGGCCTGGTTGACCGAACCTTCGCCTTTGAGGACCTCGCCGTCGGCCGGAATGTTGTCGCCGGGCCGGATGCGGATGACGTCGCCGACCTGCAGATCGTTGACCGGGATTTCCTCCTCGGAGCCGTCGGGCCGGAGGCGCCGGGCCTTGGTGGGGGTGAGGGTGATGAGTTTTTCGATCGAGGCCCGGGCGCCGGCGGCGGTGCGGGTCTCGATCAGCTCGCCCATGAGCATGAAGAAGGCCACCACCCCGGCGGTCTGGTAGTTGCCGCTGCCGAAGGCGGCCAGGACGGCGATGGTGACCAGCTCGTTGATGCTCAGGATGCCGCGGCGCAGGTCGCGGATGGAGGTCATCACGATCGGCACGCCCAGGATGATGGCACCGATCATGGCGCTGGCGCTGGCGACCGCCTCGGCGGCCGGGAACAGCCAGTTCACCAGGTAGGAGTTGAGAACGAAGATCAGTCCGACGAGCGTCTGCGAAAGGCGGATCTGGGTGTGCTCATGGTCATGCCCGCAGGAGGCGCAGGACTCGTCGTGGTGATGGTGCTCCTCCTCGTGGAGGGCGTGGGCTTCCTTGCGGCTGAGCAACGATTGGACCTGCATGGCGCGGTGAAGGGAGGTTGGCGGTTAGCGGTTCATGCCGGGTCAGGGACGGGAGGGAGCGCGGCGTTCGATCGGTTCGCGGCTGAGTTGGAGGCGCAGCTCGCGCGTTTTGCCGGGCGGCAGTTCCGGCAGGTACATCTTCTCCTGGACGTTGGTGAGGATGCGTTCCAGGCGGTCGGCCAGCAGCCGGCTGCGGAACAGCCACGGATCCTTCTCGTACTCGGGCAGCATCTCGTTGAAGGACTTGGCCAGGGACTCGACCGTCTGGACGAACCGGTTGCTCTCGGCCATGGCCTGGTTGAGGATGGCCTCGGCCTCGCCGCGGGCCCGGCGGGTGGTTTCGTCGTAGTAGGCCCGGGCATCACTGACGAGCTTCGAGCGGTCCTGCTCGGCGGCGATCACTTCCTCGAAAGCGGCGCGAACGTCGATCGGCGGTTTGGTGACGACGTCACTGGGTTCGAGGGTGATGCCCAGGTTGATCTGGTCCACCAGCTCCTGCACCCGCGCCAGCACCAGATCGCGGTAGGCGGCCTTGTCCTTGTAGAGGGCCACATCGGCCGGCATCCGGGCGGCGGCGTAGGCAATCGCGTTGTTGAGGATGTTGGTCAGCAACGCCTCCGGATCGGCGAAGGCAAACTGGTAACGCAACGGATCACTGATCCGGTACTTCAGCGTGGCGCGGGCATGGAAGATGTTGCCGTCGGCACTGATGACGTAGCCGTCCGAGCCCGGACTGAGCGAGCCGCGCGGGGCGGGCTCGGTCCCGCTCAGTTCCATCTCCGGTGTGGTGAAATGCCATCCGGCGGAGGAACGCACACTGAGGCTCTGGCCGGTCTTGATCTTGACCACCTCGTCGATGGGGGCCGGCCAGGCGAAATAGAAGCCGGGACCGCGGACGATGTCCGGCCCCACCCCGACCGGCTTGCCAAACCGGAGCAGAATGGCGACCTCGTTGGGCCGGACGATGAAGGAGCCGGAGATGAGGAACACGAACAACAGCACCAGCATCAGGAACCGGACGATCTTGAAGCTGCTGCTGAGCGCCTCGGAGAGGGCGCGGGAGCTGGCGTCCTCGATCGGCTCGGGCGCCGGCTGCCCGGCATCCTCCGGGGGCGTCGAGTCCGGCGGCTGGGGCGGGAGCAGATCGTTCGCGTCGGTGCTCATGGCTTCAGACCTCAACGGTTGTCAGACGCGGCGGCCGGCACGGCGGACGTGGCCGGGGCCGCCCCCTTCAACAGATCGAACGGCGGGGTGTTCGGATCCAGGACCAACGTGGCCTTTTGCTGCAGGGCGGCTTCCAAGGCCTTGAGCTTGAGCAGGAACACGGCCAGCTCGGGATTCTGCTCGAAGGTCTTGAGGGCCTTGGCGGCGGCGGCTTCGGCCTCGCCCCGGATGATGGTGGCCTGGGATTCGGCCTGGGCCAGGATGTTGGCCTTTTCCTTGTCGGCCGCCGAACGGATCTGCTGCGCCTTCCCCTCGCCCTCGCCGCGGTATTGGGCCACGAGCTGCTGGCGTTCGGCCTTCATGCGGTCGAAGACCTTCGAGGTGATGGACTCCGGCAGACCGAGCTGCTTGATGCCCAGCAGAACCACGTCGATCCCGTAGGTGTCCGCGGCCTTGGGCTTGATGATCGCCAGCATCTCCTGCTCGATCTCGTCGAACTTCAGTTGTTCGGGGTCGGGCGAAATGAGATCCGCCAGCGGATGCCGGCCGATGACGCTGTTCTTGGCGTCGCGCAACAGGCCTTCGAGGCTCTGCTCGGCCCGCTTCTCGTCCCCACCGAACCGCTCCAGGTAGATCCGCGCGTCCTTGATCTTCCAACCCAGGAAGGCCTGGATGATGATGATCTTGGCGTCGGCGGTGGTCGTTTGCTCGTACTTCTTCTCGAAGTTCCGAATGCGGTTGTCGAACTTGTAAACGTTCTGGATCGGCCAGGGCAGCCGGAGCTGGAACCCGGGTTGGTCCACGATGCGGCTGAACTTGCCGAAGGTGGTCACCACCGCGACTTCGGTCTGGCGCACCTGGAACGCGAAGAGCATCGCCAGGAAGACGATGGCGATCAGGCCCGCGGTAATCACTGTCACTGGATTGCGTTTCATGGCAGGAGCGTCAGGCTGGGCAAATTACTCGTTCTCCTTTTCGGAAGGCAGCATGATGTCCGTCAGATCCGGACGAATCTTGTCCTCGAGGTTGAGGGTGACGACCTCGTGGGCGTTGGTGACGGCCACGATGTACTTGCGCGGTTTTTCCAAGGCCTGGCTGAGGCTCTCGAGCAGGACCAGGTATCGGTAGGTCTCGGGCGAGGCCTGCCAGGCGGTGACTTGATTCGTGAACTGGCTGGCAGCAGCGGCGGCCAGGCCCACCCGCCGGACCCGTTCCGCTTCCGCCTCGTCCACCATCCGGGCCGCCTCGGCGCGGGCCGCGGGAAGCTGCTTGGCCGCGTAGGCGCGCGCCAGATGGTTGGTCGCTTCCGCCGCCTGCATGGCGCCCATGACCGCCTCGAAATCCGAGGCCACTTGGATCGGCGGATGAATGCCGGCCAGACCGACGAACAGGATCCGCACGCCCAAGTCGTGGGCGTCGGCCCGCGCCTGGATCCGCCGCTGCAATTCCTCCGCCGCCTGCCGCCGCCCCGGCCCCATCACATCATTCAGGTCCACGCTCACCAAGTAGCGGGTCAGTTCTTCGTTGGCCAGGTTCTCCAGCAGCTTCCCGGTGTCCGCGGCGTGATAGGCATACTTCTCCAAGTCCCGGATTTCGAAATGCACCGGGATGCGCACCGCCAGGAGATTGACCGGGACCGCCTGCTGGTCGGTTTCCTCCCCCGGACCGACCTGATCCCGGCTGGCCACCAGCATGTTGAACTCCTCCTTCGCATGCGCCCGGGTCCACAACACCGTCCGCTGTTCGTCTTCCTTCTCCTCGTTGGGCACGAAGCCGAGGGTGAAGGTCTGCACCCGTTCGGTGTCGAACCGGTACACCTTGCTCAGCGGCCACGGCAGCTTGAAGTGCCATCCGGGCTCCAACACCCCGCCCGGCACCAGCCGGCCGAACCGTTCGAGCAAGCCCTTCTGCCCCACGTGGATCACCACCACCGTCGAGGACAGCAGGAACACCGCCACCTGCAACAGGATCAACCACGCCAGCGCCTGTTCCAGGAACCGGTAGAACCACGTCTCGCTGACCTTGAATCCGAACTGGTAATCCAGCGCCTGCGCCGCGGTCCGGATCAACCCGCCCGGCTGGCTCAAGATGCCGATCAGCCGGCTCTCATAGAGCGGATGCGCCTCCTGTCCGCGCAACCGGGGCCGGTAGATCTCGAACACCAGCGTGATCAGATTCTCCACCGCCACCAACCCCAGCAGGACCGTCAGCACTCGGGCGCCGATCAGATCCCACTCCGGATGCCCCGCCCACCCGGCGATCTCCAAGCCCACCACCACGGCGCTCAACAACGCCCCCAGCAACAGGTAGCTCGCCTGCGGCCGCAACAGCCGCAACCCCTCCAACCGCGCGTACACCGCCGCGTATTTCCCCATCTGGAAGAACACCAAAAACGCGATCCCAAACACCACCATGGCCAGGGTGGAGCGTTGCGAGTCGAAAGGTGCGTCCTCCCCCAGCCGCGTCCACAACAGCCACGCCCCCAGTCCCTGCAACACCAGCAACAGGATCGCGATCCCCGGCACGAAATACTTCTCGAACTGGATCCGGGCCTGCTTCGCCGGAAAAGTGTCCGCCGCTTGCTCGGCGAACAGCGACGAGTCGCGCGCCTTCTTGCTCAGCTCGGCGAACTCGAGCGCCTCCAGCCGCTCGCGTTCCTCGACCCGCATCTGCAGGTAGGCCGTCAGGGCCACCAAGACACCCAACCCCATGAACACGGTGGCCACCAGACCGGTCAACGAGTGGGCGTAGCCCGCCACCAGCCCGTTGACCCCGCCCACCAGCAGCAGCACCACCCAGTTGACCAGACCTTTGCGTTGCACGTTCGCTTCCATCGCTCGCGACTCAGCTCCTCAGTGGAGTTCCCGTTCCTGGAACAGCAGGACCGCCACCGCCAGCACCGCCCCCAGGTACCCCGCCATGTAACCGGCGGCCCGCAAGACGTAGCCCCACGGAATCTCCTTGCCCATCGAAATTGCGTCCGACATCCAGAACAACTGCCAGTTCGGCAGCACCGCATACGGCACCACCGCCCACCACACGCCGGCCTCCGCCCGCGCCCCGAACAGGTAATCCGACATCAGCCCCAGAAGGAACACCGCCGAGCACACCGCCAAGGTGGGAATCAACTCCAGCCGCGTCGAGGCCGCCAAGGCCACCCCCGCCAACACCCAGATCGCGAACAACAACAACACCCCCGCCCGCAGCATTTGCCAGTCCACCTGCGCCTTCTCCCCGAAAGCCCGCTCCAGCTCGGTGAAAAACGCCAGATACACGAAGGCCAGCGTCGCCAGGACCACCACCGCCAGCACCGCGTCCGCCACGAACACCCGTTGCAGGAAGAAGTTGCTCAACCCCGCCACCACGTAGGCCAACGCCAACGCCCCGAAATACACGCCCACCGACAACAGGTCCGCCTCGTTGTAGGCGTCGTAGGCCATCCGGCCGGCCAGCAGGCACGCCAGCAGGTTCGAGTACGTCAACACCGTCAGCGCGGCGATCAGGCCCGAGTACTTGCCCAGAATGAACGTCCAGCGGCCCACCGGCTTGGACAGCACCGCCAGCGCCGTGCCGCTGCGCACCTCGTGGGCCACCGAGGCCGAGGCGCTCAGCACCGCCCCCAGCAACCCGCTCAACAGCAGCACTGCCAGCACCATGTCCTTGACCATCTTCGGGTCGTCGCCAAACCCGAAGTACGGCACCGCCGCGAGAAACACGCAAAACGCTCCGCTGGCCGTCATCAGCAGCAGAAAAACCGGCTGCCGGATCAGCTCCATGAACGTGTTGCTCGCTATGGTCCAGTACTGTCGCATCCCCGCAACTTGAGCTCGCAAGCTTACGCATGCCTCCGCCGGTGGCAACCCTAACCGCCCCGGCGGCCGCGCCGCTCTCCCTACGCCATCCGGTCGCCCTCCGTAAATGGGCGTTTTCCGGCACACAACCCGCCGCCCCGCGCTCCCCTTCCCCGACTTCCGGGATTGCCACCCGCCTCCCCTCCGGCCACCATGGCCGCCCGACACCGCACCATGAAAACCGCCCATTTCATCCTCACCCTCGGCCTGAGCCTCACGGCCGCCGCTTGGGCCGCCGGCGCCGCCCGACCCAACATCCTCCTGGCCATCGCGGACGACCAAAGCTGGCCCCACACCAGCTTCGCCGGCTGCCGCGCCGTCCGCACCCCGGCCTTCGACCGCGTGGCCCGCACCGGCGTCCTCTTCGCCAACGGCTTCGCCGCCTCCCCCGGCTGCAGCCCCAGCCGCGCCTCCCTGCTCACCGGCCGTCACCACTGGATGAATGAACAGGCCGGCACCCACGCCAGCTCCTTCCCTGCCAAGTTCGACGTCTTCCCCGACCTCCTCGAGGCCGCGGGCTACGTCGTCGGCTACACCGGCAAAGGCTGGGGCCCCGGCAACTGGAAGATCAGCGGCCGGACCCGCAACCCCGCCGGACCCGTGTTTAATGACAAAAAAAACCGCCCGCCGTTCAAAGGAATCAGCTCGACCGACTACGCCGCCAACTTCGCCGAGTTCCTCCGCCAACGTCCGCCCGGCCGCCCCTTCTGCTTCTGGTACGGCGCCCACGAACCCCACCGCGCCTACGAGGACGGCGCCGGCCGCCGTTCCGGCAAGAACCCCGCCGACGTCCGGGTCCCCGGCTTCCTCCCCGACCACCCGGTCGTGCGCTCCGACCTCCTCGATTACCTCGTCGAAATCGAGTGGTTCGACCGGCACCTGGCCCGGATGCTCGAACAGCTCGAAGCCCTCGGTGAACTCGAGAACACCCTCGTCATCGTGACCGCCGACAACGGCATGCCCTTCCCCCGCGCCAAGGCCAACGGCTACGAATACGGCATCCATGTCCCCTTGGCCGTCGCCTGGCCCGCCCGCATCCCCGGCGGCCGCCGCATCGATGACGTGGTGGGGTTCGTGGATCTGACGGCCACCATCCTCGACGCCGCCGGCGTCACCCATCCCCACCGCGACGATCCCGCCCTCGCCCCGGTCGGCCACAGCCTGCTGCCGCTCTTGGTCTCCGACCGCCAGGGGCTCATCGACCCCGACCGCGTCGCCTTCGCGGGCCGGGAACGCCATTCCTCCTCGCGCCACCGCAACCTCGGCTACCCCATCCGCACCCTCCGCACCACCCGCTGGCTCTACGTCCGCAATTTCGCCCCCGACCGCTGGCCCGCCGGCGACCCGCAAAAGTACGACCGCCCCGGCGTCCTCGGCCCCATGCACGGCGCGTACCACGACATCGACGGGTGCCCCACCCTCCGCTTGTTGACCGCCCACGCCGACGACCCCGAGCTCGGCCGTTTCCTGCAACTCGCCGTCGCCAAACGCCCGGCCGAGGAACTGTTCGACATCGCCCGTGACCCGGACTGCCTCCACAACCTGGCCGCCGACCCCGCTCATCGGCCCGTGCTCGAACGGCTCCGCGCCCGGCTCGAAGACACCCTCCGCCGCACCCGCGACCCCCGCATGGGGCCCAACCCGGACATCTGGGAAACCTACCCCCGTTATTCCCACATCCGCTCCTTCCCACCTTCGCCGTAACCCAAGCCCGACAAAACGAGCAACCAAGCCCACCCACCGCACCCCATGACACCGCCCGCCGCGCGCCGGTGGCCATCGACCCGCTCCACCCGGAAAGGACGCGACTTGCCCTTGTCTTTTCTGCAACTCGCGGGTGGGAAACTGGCGGGTGGGGAAATCAGTCCAGAACGGAAAAAAGCCTCAGGACTCCTGATCCCCCCCGGTTTTTTGGGGTGGCACGTGGAAGCAGGGTGAACCCAACACAGCGACTTCCCCACTCGTGATCGACAGCTCGGGACTGCCAACCGCGCCGTGGTGGTGTCAGGAATGGATCCTGTCATGTTCCACGCGATCGGGAACCCTGAGCTTCGATGGGGCCGGCGCACCTCGGAGCCACGGAA
>RFJD01000100.1 GCA_003695015.1 Verrucomicrobiota bacterium
GACCCGTTTCTGGTAAACCCGGGCGCCTCGAAGGTCGAACCCTCCTCCCCGGTCGCCGGCGGCACGCCCCGGCGGCCGGGGGGCTTTCTCAACCACCCGACGGCGGCCGGCACGCGTTCAGCACCTCCGGCAGGCTGAATGTCACCACCCCGCAGCTCTCGTCGGCTGCGCCGTAGTAAACCCACAGGGAGTCGCCCCGCGGCACGATGCCGGTCGGGAAGACCACGTTCGGCACGAACCCCTGCGTCTCGAAGACGGCCTCGGGAACCATGATCCGCCCGGCCAACCCCCGGATGCGCCCCGGCTCTTCGAGATCCAGCAACAAGGCGCCCGCGGAATACGTGCCGACCCCTTCCCCGCCGGGCGGACGGTCGTTGCCGTGGTAAATCGAGAGCCAGCCCTGACCGGTCCGGACCGGCGGGGTGCCGCCGCCGACCCGGCCCACGTCCCACCGTCCGGTCGCCCCCAGCAACGGCCGGTGGCCGCCCCAGTGGATCAGGTCGGAGGAGAACGCCAGCCAGATCTCCGGCGCCGCAAAATGCTGGTTCGGGTTGGGCCGGTGCATCGCCACGAACCGGCCGTCCACCCGTTCCGGGAACAACACCACGTCCTTGTTCTCCGGCGGAAAGACGATCCCGTGGCGCTCGAAGGTCCGGAAGTCGGTCGTGCTGGCCAGCGCCGTGGCTGCCCCGTGCCGCGACACCGCCACATACGTGATCCAAAACCGGTCCTCGATCCGCGTGATGCGCGGATCCTCGAGGCCGTATTCCTCCCACTCGTGAACCGGGAAAAGCCGACACGATGGGGCGGACTCCAAGCGCCGGCCGTCGGGACTCCGGTAAACCGCCAGATGCGACAGGAACGTCAGGCGCTTGAAGCCCGTCCGCCGATCCACCACGACGCGCGGGTCGAGCATGGTCACTTCGTCCTCCCGCAACCAGTCGATCGCGACCTCGCCCCGCCCGGCGTCCCACCGGGGCAGCCCGATCCAGCCCGGTCGCTGCTCGGCCACCGTTTCGGCCACCCGGACCAAGAGCGTCACCTCCTCCGGGCCGGTGGCGATGGCGCCCGGATTGAAGGCGCCCACGACCCGCAACCCCGGCTGAGAAGCCGGGACCTGATCCGGGCGCAGCAAACAAGCGTTGAACCCTCGCCGAAGAGGGCCGCGCGTTTCGCTCTGCGTCGCTTTCATGGCTTCCCTTCGCAGCAACGCCTCCAACACCCACGATCAGCCGCCACGAAGAGGCCCGGCCGCCCGCTCAGGCCGCCTGCGGCTGGACCTCCGGTTCCACCGGGCGATCGAAGGCCTCGAGCGCGCTGCTCACCAGCCGCATTTCCTGCAGGGCCAGCAGAAACGACAGGGTCGATTCGGCCCCTTGGTTGAAGTTGATCCGGTCGATCTGCAGGCCGTCGAAGCAGCCGCCGGTGGTCGGGTCGTACAGCGGCTGGCCCAAGTCGTTCCGCCCCAGGAACCAGTCGAAGGCCCGGCGCGCCTCGTTGAGCCAGAACTCATCCTTGGTGGCCGAGAATGCCTCGAGGCAGGCCGCCACCGAGCTGTAAGCCTCGATGGGTTGCTGATCGTACTGCGCCCGCTCGCCGCCCTGACTATAAAAGCCTTGGTTGCCGATCGGGCGGAAATGCCCGGCCTCGGCCGTCTGCACCTGCATCAGCCACCGCAGGCTCTTCAGGCCGATCTCGAAGGCTTCCTGGTTGCCCGTCCAGCGACCGCCCAGGATCAGGGCGTGCGGCAGGCGGGCGTTGGCGTAGGTGAGCGCCTCTTCGAACCACGGCCAGTCCGGGGTGGCGCTCTTCTTCCAGGCGTCGATCAACCGCTGCACCAGCTCCTCCCGGATCTGGTTGACCCGCCGGTCGCCGCTGAGCCGCCGGAAGTACTCGTGGATGCCCACCAGGGCGAACGCCCACGGCCGGAGCGCCTGGGTTTGCAGGACGGTCGGCAGGGCAGTTTCCAACAGGCCCACGGCCCAGCGCTGGAGATCCTGTCGTTGAGAACGCCCCACACACGCGCCCAGGGCCCAGATTACCCGGCCGAGACAATCCTCCGACCCTTCCTCGTCCAGCCAGCGGCGGTCGAAGCTCATGAAGTTGTGGAACCGGCCGGTCTCCGGGATGTGGGCGTAGTTCAGGAAGGCGGCGTACCGCGAGGCCAACAACCGCACCTCCGGGGTGTCGTCGCCGGTCTCCTCGAGCAGCACGGTCAGCAACAACGCCCGGGCGTTGTCGTCGGTGCAATACCCTTCGTGATGGTTCGGCACCGAGTACCTGGCATGCTGGATGATCCCCGTGCCATCGGTCAGCGTGCGCAGGTGATCCAGCCGCAGCAGGGGCAGTTCCTGGTGCTGCCTTTCCTGCGTGGCCAGGAACAAACGGCTCCCGGTCTCGCCACGCGGGTGTTCCCGGGCCTTGCGGAAGGACTCGAGGAAGGAGTGGGCCAACTGGCTCCACACCATCTCCCGGCCCATGAGATACGCCTGCTTGCGCATCGCGTCGCGCCGGACCGGATCGGTCAGCAGGTCGATCAACGCCCGCGAGATGGCGGCCGAATCCCGGAAGGGCACCAGCACGCCGCGGCCGTCGGCCAACAGTTCTTCGGCGTGCCAGTAGGGCGTCGAAACGACCGCCTTCCCGCAACCGAAGGCATAGGCCAGGGTGCCCGAGGTGATCTGCGCCTTGTTCAGGTAGGGCGTGATGTAGATGTCCGCCGCGCCCAGGAACTCCTTCAGCTCCTCCAGCTCGACGAAGCGGTTGTAGAAGATGACGTGCTTCTTCAACCCCAAGTCCGCCACCAGCCGTTCCAGACTCAACCGGTAGGTCTCGCCCTGCTCGCGCAACAGGTTGGGATGGGTGGCGCCCAGGATGATGTACACCAAGTCCGGCTCGACCTTGACCACCTCCGGCAACGCCCGCAGCACGTACTCGATGCCCTTGCCCGGGGAAAGCAGGCCAAAGGTCAGCAGCACCTTCTTGCCCTCGACGCCGAACTGGTCCTTGTAAAAAGCCGGATCCACGAAGGGCATGTCCGGGATCCCGTGCGGGATCAGGTCGATGCGGTCCGCCTCGACCCCGTGCACCTCCTGCAACATCCGCCGGCCGCGCTCGGTCATCACGATGAACCGCGAAACCAGGCGGTTCATTTCGTCCATCACCCGGCGTTGGTCCGGATTGGGCTGCTCGAGGATCGTGTGCAAATGGGCCACCACCGGCACGCGGAGGTTCCGCAACAGGGCCAGGATGTGACTGCCGGCCGGGCCGCCGTAGATGCCGTACTCGTGTTGCAGGCAGACCACCTCGGCATCGCTGAAGTTCAGGAAATCCGCCGCCCGCCGGTAGGACTTGATGTCCCGCTCGGCGATCTCGAACCTCACCTCCGGCGGGTAATTGTATCCCTCCGGGCGGTCGTTGACCGGGACGACGATGCACTCGGCGCCCACAGCCGGATCGGTCAGGGTGCGGTACACGTCATGGGAAAAGGTGGCGATGCCGCAACGGCGCGGCACATAGTCGCAAACCAAGGCAAACCGGTTTCGGGATCGATGTTTCATGGGCCGATTTCCTTTCCTCGCTTCACGTCAACGCTTCCAACAGTTCCTTCAACTCCACCGTCGCAAAGCTGGTGCACTGGTCGCTCATGGCGTAGGGGATGATCAGCCGACCGGCATGGACCAACGCGCCGCAGGTGTAAAGCACGTTGGGCACGTAGCCGTCCCGCTCGTCCTCGGTGGGGGTCAACAACGGTTCCCGCAGCCGCCCGATCACTTTCTCCGGGTTGTCGCGGTCCAGCAGCACTGCCCCGATGGCGTATCGCCGCATGGGGCCGACGCCGTGGGTGAGCACCAACCAGCCGGCCTCGGTCTCGATCGGCGAGCCGCAGTTGCCCACCTGGACGAACTCCCACGGGTACGTCGGCCGCAGCAACAGCCGTTTCTCGTACCAGAAATGGAGCATGTCCGAGTACATCAGGTAGAGGTTCTCGCCGTCCTGGCGCGACAGCATGGCGTAGCAGCCGTGAATCCGCCGCGGGAACAGCGCCATCCCCTTGTTCTGCACGGCCGGCCCGTTGAGGGTGCTGATCTTGAAGCGCAGGAAATCCCGGGTCTCGAGCAGTTGCGGGAACACCACCTGGCCGTCAAAAGCCGTGTAGGTGGCGTAGTAGGTCACCCGGCCGTCGTCCTCGATGAACCGCACGAACCGGGCATCCTCGATCCCGTGCTCCTCGGCCGGGGTCGTCGGGAAAATCAGCCGTTGCGAAAGGTCGGAGGTTTCGTCGAAACACACCTCGTAGTTCGCCCGCGCCAAGGCCAGCATCCCGTCCGCCGTGGGCCGCCGCGACTCTTCTTGGAACCGGTCGCTGCGCAGCGCCCGGATCACTTCCTCCTCGAGCTGCTCCCACCGGAAGGTGTCGTCCAACCGGGCCAGCACGGCCCGACTGAACTCGTTGTCCA
>RFJD01000514.1 GCA_003695015.1 Verrucomicrobiota bacterium
ACCGGTGTCGTCCAAACCGGCAAGCACTTCCGGCACATGGACCGCCGAGAAGATCAACGGATGACCACGACGCCCCCGGGCGACCGGCACGAACAACGACTTTTCCGCCGGCGCGCTTTCGAAGGCGCGGATCAAGCGTCGCAGCAACGGTGGCGTGATGCCGGGAATGTCGGCCGGGGTCACCAAGACGCCGCGGCAACCCGGCGGCAGCTCCGCCAACCCGCAGCGGATCGAGTCCAGCATGGCACTCTCCGGTTGCGGATTGACGATGAACCGGACCGGCCGGCCCGCCAACGCCTCGCGCAACTCCCGCGCCGCCGGCGGAACGACCACCCGAAGCTGTCCCACCCCCGCCTCGAGGAGCGCATCGACCACCCGCGTCACCATGGGTTTTCCGTCCACCGGCAGGAGCAGCTTGGGGCGGCCCATGCGACGCGAACGGCCGGCGGCGGGGACAAGGGCGACGATCATGGCTGTGTGGCTTGTGCGGGGCCGGACGCGACGCCGCGCCGGACCGCGATCATCTCGGCGACGATGCTCACGGCGATTTCCGCCGGGGTGACGGCGCCGATCTCCAAGCCGATGGGGGCATGCAGCCGGGCCAACTCTCCGGGTTGGGCTCGGCCGGATTCCAGCAAGGTTTGGCGGACCATCGCCACTTTGCGCCGGCTCCCGATCATGCCCACGTAGGCGGCTTCCCGACCCAGCACCGCTTCCAACGCCGCCGTGTCTTCCAGATGATTCCGGGTCACCAGGGCCACGAAGGCATCCGGGCCGAGCGGCAAGCGCCGCAACGCCGCGGCGACCGGCCCCAAGTGAATCCGTGTCCCCTCGGGAAACCGCTCCGGCCGGGCGAACTCCGACCGATCCTCCACCACCTCGACGGCGAACCCCGCGAACGCCGCGCAATGGGCCAGAGCCCGACCCACATGGCCGCCGCCGGCGATGATGAGGCGGGGTCGCGGCCGCAGCGGAAAAACAAAGCTTTCAACGGCGCCCTCCAAGCCACTCCCGGCCGGACTGTCGGCCGCCGACTCGTCGCCTGTCCCCGAGGCCCCGGCCTCCCGCCAGATCAGCTCCACCGCCGTGCAGGGCAGAAACACCGGCCGGCCGGGCGGGTCGGCCGTGGTTGCGGGCCCGGCGGCAAGTCCGGTCGGAGCAGGCCGCTGGAGCCGCAGTTCGAGGAAGCCGGACCGCCCCGCAGCGAGCGCATCGGCCGCTTCTCCCAACACCGCTTGGTGGCGCGGCGTCGGCCGCCAGACCAGCAGCTCCATCCAGCCGCCGCAAACCGGGACCGGCGCCGCCGGATCGGCCCCTTGAAGGGCAAACCGGAACCGCCTCGGCCGGCCATCGGCCAGCACTTCCCGGACGACCTCCAATGCCGCGGCTTCGACCGCGCCGCCTCCCACCGTCCCGTGCAGTCGGCCGGAATCCTCGACCACGGCGAGCGTTCCGGCGGGAGCGGAACAAGAACCCGCGGCCTGCAGCACAAGGATCGCCGCCGCCGCGCCGCTCCGCCCGGCCCCCTGGCTCACAAGCCGAAGCAAGTCGGGGGGCTCCGTCGCTGTTTTCGGTGCGTTGCCCACGGGCCGGAGACTTCACGCAGCGGAGACCGGCAGGGCGTGAATGCGCCTTCCCACCGCGTGGTACACGGCATTCGCCACCGCCGGCGCCACGGCGATGATCGGCGTTTCCCCGCCGCCGACCGACGGCAGGTCCCGGCGGTCGAGGACATGGATGTCCAGTTCCGGCAGGTCGCTGAAGCGCGGCACCCGGTACCGTTCGAAGCTGGCGTTGCCCATGCGCCCGCCGGCGAATCGCATCGCCTCCCGCAGGACCGGGCCCAAGCCCATGATGATCGCGCCTTGGATCTGCGCCCGGAGGTTGTCCGGGTTGACCACCGCCCCGCATTCGAACACCTCGCACACACGGCGCACCCGGAGTTGCCGCAGGGACGGATCGGTTTCGATCTCGACGCAGGCGGCGACGAACGAGCCCTTCTCCGTGCCACAGGCCAGTCCCACGCCGACGCCGGGCTCCCGCCGGCGCGCCTTTTCCTCCCAGCCGAAGCGTCGGGCGGCTTCGATCAACACCGCCCGGAGTCGCGGCTCTTCCAGATTGGCCAGCCGGAAGGCGAGGGGATCCATGCCAGCCAGCGCGGCCAGTTCGTCCATGAAACATTCGCGGGCGAAGTTGTTGGCGGTGGCGCCCAGTGCCCGGTAGGAGCCCTGACGCAACGGCGGGTCCTGCGAAGCCACGGCCCGTTCGTGCCGTTGCGGCGCCCGATAGGGTGTGGCCAGCCCGGCGCCGCCGGGGTTGATGCTCACGAAATGCCAATGGGTCAGGCGGCCCTGGGCGTCGAGCGCGCCCGCCACGTCGATGACCGCCGCGGGCCGGAAGTAGGCCCACGTGAACTCCTCCTCGCGCGTCCATTGTCGGATCACCGGCCGGCCGGCGGCCTGGGCCAGACGGGCGGCCTCGATGGCCGCCTCGGCGGTGTGTTTGCCGCCGAACCCGCCGCCGAAATCCGGCACGACGACCCGGACCCTGTCCGCGGGCAGGTCGAAGACGCGTCTCAGCTCCCGCTGGCAGCCGAACGGGTTTTGCGTCCCCATCCAGACCGTCAGCCCGTCGTCGCTCCACTCGGCCAGGGCGGCGCGGGGTTCCATGGGCGCATGTTGGACGTAGGGGACATGGTAGGTGCGTTCGAGACTTTGGGCCGCTTGGGCGAACTCGCCGGCGAAGGGATTCGACGGCACGCCGCCCCGGGCAGTTGTGCGCAGATGCTCGAACAACTCCCGGCTGGAAGGGTGGGGGAGGATCTCCCAACGGGCGGTGGCCTCGATCGCCGCCAGAGCCTTCCGGGCTTGATGGGTGGTCGGCGCGGCCACGCCGACGAAATCGCCGTCCCAAACGACCACCACGCCCTCGATGGCCCGGGCCGGCGCCAGATCGACCGACACCAGCCGCGCCCGATAAGCCGGCGGCCGCAGGACCTTGCCGTACAGCATGCCGGGCCGGACTTGGTCGAACGGGAACCGATGTTCGCCGGTCACCAGCGCCCGCGCGTTGGGCCGGGGGAAGTTCTGCCCCATCACACGCCAGGACTTCACCGGCGTGAGGGTGACGCCATCCCCGACGGGCCGCTGAAAGGCCTTCGCCAGGGACGGTCGGCCGGCCAGTTCGGCATAAGTCACCGAGCGTCCCGACGCGGCGTGTTTCAAGCGGCCGTCCGCCACCTCGATGGCCGGGGGATCCACGCCCCATTCGCGCGCGGCCATTTCCACCAAGACCTCCCGGGCCGCGGCGGCTCCCCGCCTCACGGCTGGCAGGGTCGATGGGGTGGTGCGGCTCCCGGCGGTGATGCCGTCGTCCGGCGTCAGCCGCGTGTCGCCCATGATCAGGTCGATGGCCTCGGGGGCGACCCGCAGTTCTTCCGCGGCGGCCTGGGTGATTTCCGCCCGGGCGCCCTGGCCGGCTTCGATCTTGCCGGTGAGGACGGTGATGCGACCGTCGGCGCCCAGGTGGATGCGGGCGGCAATCGGGCCGCCGCCACCGCGCGAGGAACGCCGCCGGTTCTGGGCCAGCGCCGGCCCGGTCACGCTCACCAGCAGACCGGCGCCGAGCACTTGAACGAAGCGCCGTCGGGTCAGCCCTTCCGCGGAATGCTGGCCGGTCGG
Source organism: Verrucomicrobiota bacterium (assembly GCA_003695015.1). GTDB lineage: Bacteria > Verrucomicrobiota > Verrucomicrobiia > Limisphaerales > J093 > J093. The sequence continues at coordinate 3,681 of RFJD01000514.1, forward strand.
GCTCAAAGGCGTGGCATTGGTTTTCATGGCTGGCGGACGGGTTGCGAGGCCAGCACCCGGCGGGCGGCCTCGAGGATGCGATAGTGACTGCCGCAGCGGCAGAGGTGGCCTTCCAAGCGTGCCGGGATCTCCTCCGGCCGGGGCCGCTCGCCGCGCCGCAACCAACCGGCGATCTCCATGATCATGCCCGGCGTGCAATAGCCGCATTGATGGGCGCGCGCAGCGAGGAAGGCTTCTTGGACCGGGTGCAGCCGGCCGTCGGCGCCGAGCCCTTCGATGGTCAGAACGGACTTGCCGGCCACGTCGGCGACCGGGGTGAGGCAGGCGTGGGTGCTCCGGTCATCGACCAGCACGGTGCACGCGCCGCAACTGCCCTCGCCGCAGCCGTACTTCGTGCCGGTCAAGCCCAAGTCCTCCCGCAGCACCTCCAGCAACGGCCGGTCCGGCTCGGTCTCGACGGTGACCTGCCGGCCGTTCACCACCAAGCGGACGGATGTTTTCATGGGACGATCCGGAGGTTACCGGTCGGGCGGCATCGCGCCAAGCGCAAGCGGGACGCGACACCGCCCGGCGGCCTCCGCAGGGCTTACCGGAACAACAGCGGAGCAAACTCGTGGAGGTACTCCCGCCAGTTCTTCCACGTGTGCGCGCCGTCGGTTTCCTTCCAAGTCACCTCGAAGCCGTGTTTGCGGAACAGTTCGACCGTGGCCCGCGAGGTTTCGATGAGGAAATCGTCCCGGCCGGTGGCGAACCAGAACAGCCGCAGGCCCTTCTTCAGCTCGGCGTTGTCGAGAACGGCCTTGTTCTGTTCCTCGAAGTCCGGGCGCGGCCGGTCGCCTCCCGGCCCGCCGCCCAATCCGAAGATGCCGGAGCTGAACACCCCGAGGTAGGCGAACTTCTCCAGGTTCGGGATGCCGATGTTGAGGGTCTGGAAGCCGCCCATCGACAGGCCTGCCAGCGCCCGGCTGGCGCGGTCGGTCCGCACCCGGTAGCGCTTCTCCATCAGCGGCATGATGTCGGTGACGAACTCCTTTTCGAACTGGCTGCCGAAGCCGGCGCCGAACCGGAACGGCCCCGTGTGCCCGTGCGGCATGACGACCACCATCGGCTTGGCGCGCCCCTCGGCGATGAGATTGTCCATGATGACCCCGGCCCGGCCGACCGTGCTCCAGGAATCGTCCGAATCGAACGCCCCGTGCAGCAGGTAGAACACCGGATAGCTCTGCCCGCTGGTCTCATAGCCGGGCGGCAGGTACACGTGCAGCCGGCGGAACCGCTCGAGAACCGTGGACCAGTAGGTCACCTCGCAGATCGCCCCGTGGGGCACGTCTTGGACGTCCATCCACTTCGCGCCGGGCACGTGGACGAGGCTCCAGGCGTTTTCGTTGGATTCGCTGGTGCGTGGGTTGCGCGGGTCCATGACCGGCACGCCTTCGACGCGGAAGCGGTAACGGTAGGAACCCGGCTCCAAGGGGCCGATGGTGACCTCCCAGACGCCGTCCTCGTTCTTGGTCATGGCGATGCCTCGGTTGAACCCCGTTCCCGGCAGGTCCGAGCCGCCCAGCTCGACGCGGTCGGCGTCCGGGGCTCGCAGCCGGAAGGTGACCTTGCCGTCGGCGTGCACCTCCGGGGACCTCACCGGCGGCGGGAAGTTGCCGCGCGGCTGGGCGAGGGCCGGAATCAGCCCCGGGAGCAGAAACAACAAACCGCCGCCCACGATGGCGGCGCCTTTCGAGGAACGCAGAAGGGATCGCATGGTTGGATCGTGTCTATGGTTTGACTGGCTTCGCTACGGTTCAGGTGGCGATCCGGCCGGGGGGAGGCGGCCCGCGGTCCGCCTGCCGGCCGCGTACGCGCCAAAGCCCCCCTTCGGCGGGATCGCGCTTCGGGTTCCTAGGACGCCGCCAGGCGGAAGGCGGTTACGGATGGGCGACCGGCGGAGCCGCCAGCGGCGGCGGCGGAAGAACCCGCCGGCGCTTGACGGGCTTGCCGGTCGCGGGCAGAGCGATTTTCATTCGAATGCGATGGCCAAGGGCGACAGCAACCGTGCGAGGGCGACCCGGCGGACCAAGCGGCCGCCAGCCGGGTCGGCTTCCGGCCAGCCGGACACCCCGGAGTGTCTCGTCGGGTGTTCCGGCTGGTACTACCGGCACTGGAAAGGCGCGTTCTATCCGCCGGAGCTGGCGAGCAAGCAGTGGTTCGCCCATTACCAGGAGCATTTCCCGACCGTCGAGCTGAATGCTCCGTTCTATCACTGGCCCAAACCCGAGACGGTGAAGCGTTGGGCCCGCGAGGCCCGGTCCGGCTTTCGTTACTCGGTGAAGGTGAACCGGCTCATCACGCACCAAAAGCGGTTCCAGGACACGGCCGGCCTGGTGCGGGACTTTTACGAACTGCTCGCGCCCTTGGGGGAGGCGTTGGGCTGCGTGCTCTTTCAGATGCCGCCAAGTTGGCGCCACGAGCCGGCGCGGTTGGAAGCGATGTTGAGCCAGCTCGATCCGGCTTTTCGCAACGTGATCGAATTCCGGCATCCTTCATGGTGGGACGAGACGGTGTATGCCGCGTTTCGCCAAGCGGGCGCGATCTTCTGCTCGGTCAGCGCCCCCGGTTTGCCCGATGAACTGGTGGTCACCGGTCCGGAGGTTTACCTCCGCATGCACGGGGCGGCCCGCTGGTACCGGCACGATTACACGGAGGAGGAGCTGGCTCGCTGGGCCGCCCGAATCCGCGCCCTGTCCGCCCGGCGGGTGTGGGTCTATTTCAACAACGACTGGCAGGCCTCGGCCGTCCGCAACGCCGCCCGGCTGCAGGAACTGTTGTCCGGAAAGGCGTGAGCCCCGGCGGCTCCAGGATGCCGCCGCCGTTTTTTCCCTTGCCCTCGCGCGGCCACGTGTAACCGACGGCGCCGGTCGCGGGTCTGGAAAGGTGGTCGGTGACGATTGGGCAACAAGCGAAGCCGGCCGGTTGACAACCTGCGATGACATGGCTCTTTAGAGCCCGGCTGCATCGAGTGATGAAGCTGGACCTGACCCTCCAACGCAGGATGTCGCCCCTCGAGGGCGGTATCCCCGCAGGGCGTCATCGCAGGGGAGAGCACCAACCATGGTCCCCATGGGAGCAAGTGACGGGGGAGGACTGTCTCCGGACATCCCGCCCTCGTCGGGGGGGACGCCCGTCGGGCTTCCGGCGGTGGAAGGAAAGGTCACAAACTATGCGCACTAACCGAGTCAAGAAGATCGAAGCGCGGTTCGAGCCGGAAACCCGGTTCACGGTGAGTCTGTCACCGGAAGGGTTGCATCGGCGACAGGTGGCGGAGCAACTGGAGCGTTTGCGCCAGCGTTTGCTCGCCCGCCATCTGATGTATGCGCCTGACCTCGAACTCACCCCGGCCATCCGCCGGGCGGCGCAGGACGCCGTCTCGCTGGCGTGGATGACCCCATGCCCGTTGTTGGTGTTCCCGTTGCTCCTGGAGGAAAAGGTGCAGGAAGCCATCCGGCAGGCGCGCAAACAACAGCAGGTCTGGCACCGGAGCCGTCAATTGATGGCCTTGGCCGCCTGACCATTGGAAACCGAAAACGAGCCGCCGACCGGCCACCCGGCTGGTCGGCGGTTTTGACTTTCGGGACCGGTGGCGGGCGGCGGGAAGCGGGTCGGCTCAGGACGCGCCCGGCTCGGGGGCCTGTTTCCGGCGGACCACCTCCGCCAGGCGTTCTTTCCGGATCACCTGCAGCCGGTGGCTGCCGCGGGCGATTCGTTCGCGCGGGTCGTACGCCTCCAGTTGAAACAACACCCGCCGTCCCTCGGCCCCGATGACCCGCGCCCGGCAGACGACCTCCTGGCCGACGGGCGTGGGCGCCGTATGGCGGATGTCCACCTCGATGCCGACCGTGCTTTCCTCCGGGTCGAGAAAGGGGAGCACCGCCTCCCGCGCCGCATGCTCCAGAAACCACACCAACCACGGCGTGCTCAGGACCGCCGGCATCACTTCATCGGCGAAATCGATCGCGTGTTGGGCGGTCACGACAAACCGGATTTCGCCCACCGTGCCGATGGGGGGTGTCTGCTTCATGGTCAACGGCCTTCGTTGTGAGGGCCGAGTCTTCGGGGCCCGCCGCCGGCCGTCAAAGCCAAACCGCCCTTGCCACCGCCGCGCCACGAGCCGTCAGCCCGGGATTGAGCCCCCGCCGCGAGGCCGGCATACTTCGGGCCGCCGTGACGACGCCTCGCATCCAAACGACGACCGTGGGGTCCTACCCCGTTCCCGATTGGCTGGTCGCCCTGCCCAGTGAACAGGCGCTCTTGGACGCCACGCGTGTGGTGTTCGCCCTGCAACGCGATGCCGGCATCGACCTGCCCACCGACGGCGAACTGTACCGGTTCGACGTCAACCATCCCGACACCAACGGCATGATCGAGTACTTCGTTCACCGGCTGGGCGGGATCCGGCGCGAGGTCGGGCGCCGGGACTACGCGGCCTTCCGGGCCCGCCGCGAGATGGGCTTCCGCCTCAAACCGGCGGCGGTGGTCGAGGGGCCGATCACCGAGGGCGTTCTCAACCTTCCGGAGGATTGCGCCCGGGCGGCCCGGGTGGCGGGCGGCCGGTTCAAGTTCACCCTCACCAGCCCCTACATGCTGGCCCGGACGCTGTTGGATGAGCACTACGGCGATTTCCGGGGCCTCACCCTGGCCATTGCCGACGCTCTCGCCGCCCAGGTTGCCGAGTTGGACTGCGCCTGCGTGCAGGTGGACGAGGCCAACATCCCGGGCAACCCCGCCGACGCCCCGCTGGCCGCCGAGGCCATCAACCGGGTCCTGGACGCCGTCCGCGTCGAGAAGGCGGTTCATTTCTGCTTCGGCAATTACGGCGGCCAGACCATCCAACGCGGCGAGTGGCGGGCGCTGACCGGTTTCCTCAACTCCCTGCACGCCGATCACCTGGTGCTGGAACTCGCCCATCGGCCGGCCTCCGACCTCGAAGCCCTCAAGGAAGTGGACCCGCGGCTGGGTCTGGGCATCGGCGTGGTGGACATCAAGGTCAACCACGTCGAAACCCCGGACGAAATCGCGGCCGCCATCGAGCGCGCCGAGAAGGTC
>RFJD01000012.1 GCA_003695015.1 Verrucomicrobiota bacterium
AATGGACGGTCCTGCCGGTTCATGGTCATTCGAGAGGTTCGAGGGACTGCCGGGCGGCCCGGCGCACACCCGGGTCAGGATCGGTTTCCGCCAGTTCCCGCAGGCGCGTGGCGGCCTGCCCGGCGCCCAAGCGGCCCAACGCCAGACAAGCGGCCCGGCGAACCGCCGGATCCGGATCGTCCAAGGCGGCAAGAATCTGCCCGGTGGCCCGGGGGCACTTCATCCGCGCCCACGCCTGGACCAGCGCCTGTCGCCCCTCCCGCCCGGCCCGGGGCCAGACCGATTCCATCACGCCCAAGCCGGGTTCGCCCATCCCCGAGAGGACCTCCACCACGACCGGGCGGAGGGAATCCTCGGCCGCCAAGGCCGCCAACACCGCCACCGTTTCATCGCTCACCACGATGCCCAGGGCGCGCACGGCCTCGATCTGCACCGACTCGTCCGGATCCATCGTGGCCACCCATTCCAAGGCGCCGGCGGTTTGCGGACCACCCCGCCGACCCAGCGACCGGACGGCTTCGAGGCGCAACTCGGACTCGGGGCGTTTGGCGGCGTCGAACAGAACGGGGATCGCGTCCGGATGTCCCACCTCGCCCAAGGCGTGGATGGCGGGGCGGGCGAGGTCCGGGTTGGGGGATTTGGCCGCGCCCGCCAACACCCGCACGGCCTCGGCGCCGCCCAGTTGCCCCAACGCCTCCAAGGCGGCGGCCCGGACGTAAATGGCCGGATCCTCCACTGCCATCGCCTCCAGAAGTGGCAGACCTTCCGGAGCGGCCAGCAAGCCCAAGGCCTTGGCCGCCTCGTAACGCACCCACGGATCGGCGTCCACGACCGCCCGTTCGAGCCATGGCAGCGCCTCGGCAGCCGGCCGTTGTCCCAAGGCATGGACGGCGGCGGCCCGCACGCGAGCCGATTCGGCCTCCATGGCCTGCGCCAGCAAAGGTCCCGCCCGCTCGTCCTCGATGACCCCCAGCGCCTCGACGGCGGCGGCGCGGACCGCTTCCTCCTCGTCCGTGCAACAGGCAAAAAAGTCCTCCAAACACTCCGGGTAACCGAAGTAACCGACGATCCGGGCCGCCGCCTCGCGCTTGCGGGGATCCGGATCACGCAACAACGGTCGAACCCGGGCGGCCAACTCCGGATGTCCGAGCGAGTTCAGGGCGGCGATCGCCGCCATCCGGACCGGCGCTTTTTCGTGGCCCAACAGACCCAGCAACGGCTCCAACGCCCGTGGATCGCCGATCCGGCCCAACGCCCCGGCCACCGGGATCAGCAGCGCCGGATCCTGTTGCGCCACCGCCAACAGCGCGGGCACTGCCGAGGCATCACCCACGCGCCCCAGGGCCGTCACCGCCGCCTCCCGGACCTCGGGATCCTCGGACCGCGTCTGCTCGACCAGCCAGTCGGTGGCGCGGCCGCCGTGACGCACCAGGGCTTCCACCACCTCCCGCCGCAAAGCCGGCCGGGCCAGCAACCGCGCCAAGGCGGGCGCCACTTCCGGGGAATCCGCCCAACCCAACACCGCGACCAACGCCGGCAGATCCCCCGCGGAAGCGGTTTCCAAGGCGGCCAACAACCGCTCGACTCCGGCGGGCTCCACACTCCGCCGAAAGGCCTCCCCCACCAGTTCCTCCTCCCCCAGCTCGTCCGCCAACCGATCGTGCAACTGCTTCAGGGCGCGGGCCACCGGCGCCGCGAGCGCCGCCTCCTTGCTCAGCACGGCGGTCAGCGGCCCCACCACCCGCAGATCGCCCATCCGCCCGAGCGCTTCGATGACGGCCGGACGCAAGTGGGCGTCCTCCAACCTCGGCGCCAGCGCCACCGCCACCGCCGCGTCCCCCAGCCGCCCCAGCGCCTCGATGGCGGCGAACGCAAGGAAGAAGTCCCCGGAACCGGCCACCCGGAGCAACACCTCCTCCGCGTCGCGCGCCTCCAGCCGGCCCAACGCCTCGATGGCATGGTAACGGACGTTCGCGTCGGTATCGGTTTCCACCGCGCGAATGAGGGCCGGCACGGCCCGGACATTTCCCAACAAGCCCAGCGCTTGGGCCGCATAGGTGCGCACCGCCGCGTCCGGGTCCTCCAACAGCCGGCTCAGGGGCGTCACCGCGTCCAACCCGGCCATGGTCAGAGCCGAAAGGGCGCTGTTGAGCACCGCGGCATCGTCATGATGTTCCCGCAAGGCCCGCACCAGCCGTTCCACCAACTCCGGCGTCGCATGTCGGGCCAGCTCGTGCACCGCCGCCCGCCGCACGCGCCAGCTCGGGTCCCCCAGGGCGCGGATCAAGTCCGCCCCCACTTGGCCTTGGGCGGCCGACGCCCCCGCCGCCTCCATCGCCGCCCGGGCGCGGGCGCTTTCGTCGCCGCTGGCCAGCGCCTCCGTGGTGGTGGTGGCGGTGTCGTCGGTTCCCTCCAGTTCGGCCGCCAAACCGGTCAGCTCGTCCTTGTCGCGCAAAGGCAAAACCCGTACCCGCAGCCTGGCCGGCGGGGTGTCCGGTTGCGGCTGGAGGGAGAGGTCCAGATCGACCTCGATCGGCCACCGAAGGTTCGCGGGTTCCGGTTCCTGCCAAAGGGCATGCAGCCGCCGAAACACCGGAGCGTTGGCCGGGGCGGGAAACAACCGGCCCAAGGTCCGCCCGCAGGCCACCGACGCCGGATAACCGGTGGCGTGCGCCGCCGCCTCGCTCCACGACTGCACCACGAGGTCCGCATCCGTTGTGAAGGCATACCGGGCGGCTTTCGGGGCGGACGAATCCATCGCCACCACTCATATCACCCGGAGGCCGGGCCGGCGATTCGAAAAACCGCCGTCAGCCCGTGCCACGGCGGGCTGGCCTGGTGCCGGCATCCTGGCCGTCCCGGCTATGGTGCGGGCACCTTGCCTGCTCTGGCGGTCCGTCGTAGCCACCGACGTGAGGAGGTGGCCACCGACGTAAGGAGGTGGAGGCGGTGAGGCGGTGAGTTGAAGGGTTGAAGGGCGATGGGTTGAAGGGGGGCTCCTGCGCCGACGGCGCCGAAGCCAACCGTCATCGCGGTTTGACCCGGAAGCGCTGTTCCGGCATGCTGCGCTCATGGTCATTCGGGTCGGCAACACCTTCTATCGCGTCTCCAGCCGGCTGGTTCTCGCCGTCGTGTTGGTATTGGCGGGCATCGTGGCCGTTTCGTCGATGGTTTACACCGTCCAAGCCGAATACCAGGCGGTCATCCTGCGGTTCGGGCGGTTTGCCGGGCTGGCCGACCCCGGCCTGCGGTTCAAACTCCCCTTCGGTATCGACAAAGTCATCATGGTCCCGGTCCAACGCCAGCTCAAACAGGAGTTCGGCTTCGGCACCCCGGGGGCCACCAACCCCCACCAGTTCACCAGTTCGAGCGAACAGGAGCTGGAACGCAGCATGGTCACCGGAGACCTCAACGCCGTTACCGTCGAGTGGATCATCCAGTACCGCATCAGCGATCCCCGGGCCTACCTCTTCGAATTCCGGGATCCGGCCACCACCCTGCGCGATCTCTCCGAATCGGTGATGCGTGAGGTGGTGGGCGATCGGACGGTGGACGAAGTCATCACCGTGGGCCGGCAGGAAATCGAGTCCGAAGCCCTGGCCAAGCTCCAAAGCATGGTCCAGCGCTACGGCCTGGGCGTGAGCATCAACCAGCTCCAGCTCAAGAACGTCAACCCGCCCCCGCCGGTCCAGCCCAGCTTCAACGAGGTCAACCAGGCCCAGCAGGAGCGCGAGAGGCTGATCAACGTCGCCAACGGCGAGTACAACAAGGCCGTCCCGCGAGCCCGCGGCGAAGCCGACCAAAAAATCCGCGCCGCGGAAGGCTACGCCGTCAAACGCATCAACGAGGCCGAGGGCGATGCCGCCCGGTTCAACGCCGTGTTCGCCGAGTACCTCAAGGCCCCGGAGGTCACCAAACGCCGCCTCTTCCTCGAAACCATGAAGGACGTCCTGCCGCACATCAGCCGCAAGATCATCCTGGATGAAGACGCCGCCGGCGTCCTGCCCCTCCTGCAACTGCCCAGCGGAGAAACTTCCCGATGAAAGCCGCCAGCCAACTCGTCGCCCTCGGGACCATCGCCCTCGTGGCGCTCATCGTCCTGGCTTCCTCGGCCTACATTGTCCAGGAAACCGACCAGGTGGTGATCACCCAGTTCGGCAAGCCGGTCGGCGGCGCCATCACCAACGCGGGGCTCCATTTCAAGCTGCCCCTCGTCCAAAAGGCCAACTTCTTGGAAAAACGCGTCCTTCCCTGGGACGGCCGGCCCAGCGAAATGCCCACCAAGGACAAGACCTACATCATCGTGGACGCCTTCGGCCGCTGGCGCATCAAGGACGCCCGGCAGTTCTTCCTGCGCCTTCGGGACGAACGCAGCGCCCTTTCCCGGCTGGATGACATCGTCGGCGGCGAGATCCGCAACGCCATCGCCAAGCACGAGCTGATCGAGGTCATCCGGTCCACCAAGGACCGCCAGCCGGTCATCGACCAAAACCTCCAGGGCGGGCTGGACACCATCAGTCGATTGGTCCCGATCCAGAAGGGACGGGCGGCGGTCGAACAGGAAATCCTGGCCAACGCCGCCCCCAAGCTGGCCGCCTTCGGCATCGAACTGCTGGACGTCCAGTTCAAGCGCATCCACTACAACCGCACCGTGCTCGAGCAGATTTACCAGCGGATGATCAGCGAGCGGCAGCAGATCGCCGAGCGCTTCCGCTCCGAGGGCGCCGGGGAGGCCGCCAAAATCCTCGGCCAGAAGGAAAAGGACCTTCAAACCATCGAGTCCGAGGCCTATCGCAAGATCCAGGAAATCCGCGGCGAAGCCGACGCCAAGGCCACCGAAATCTACGCCAACGCCTACAACCAAAGCCCCGAAGCCGCGGCCTTCTACGAGTTCCTCAACACGCTGGAGAGCTACCGGGCCGTCCTGACCAACGACACCACCCTGGTCCTGACCACCGACAGCGAGTTCTTCAAGTTCCTCAAGTCGTACAGCGCGCCAACCGCGGCGGAAACCACCAACAAACCCTGATCGGCCGGACCCCCGCCGAGCCTCCCATCCGCCGCGGCTGAAGTTTCCCCGCCAGGAGCGCGCCGCAAGGAGGCGCCCTCTGCTGTCACCGTCTTGACACAGCCAACCCGCCAGCCAAGCCTCGCTTCCCATGGCAGAACCACAGACCAATTGGAAGGGCGTCTTCCCCGCCGTCACCACGCAGTTCAAGCCGGATCAATCGCTCGATCTGGACGCCATGGCCCGGCACATCGAGGTCCTGATCGGCTCCGGTGTCCAAGGTTTGGTCATGCTCGGATCGCTGGGCGAAAACACCGCGCTCGACCCGGAGGAAAAACGCGAGGTCATGCGGATGGCCGTCCGCCTCGGCCAGGGC
>RFJD01000515.1 GCA_003695015.1 Verrucomicrobiota bacterium
CACCCCCAGTTCACGGCACAGGGCTTGCAAGCTTTCGAAATACCGCTGTTTGTCCGGCGCGACACCGCCGGCGATGACCCCCACCAGGTCGGGCCGTTGCCGCCGGACCAGCGCCACCGCGCGGATGAAACTCTCGTAGTCCTTCAGCCAAGTGATCCGCCCAACCGACAGCGCCACCCGGCGTCCTTCGAGCCCGTGGCGTCGTCGGAACTCCTCGATGAACCGCCGGTCCAGCCGGGCCGGATCGAAATGCCGCAGGTCCACGCCGCGTTGGATCACCCGGATGCGGCCGGGATCGACCCGGTAATGCTGCCGGACGTACTCGGCGACCAGTTCGCTGACGCAGATCACCCGGTCGCCGAAGGTCATCACCCGGCTGTAGGCGTTGACCCGGTTGAGGCCGTGGACGGTGGTGACGAACGGCCGGCGCGGCCGCCGGTTGGCCAGCACCGCCAGCCATGCCGGCACGCGGCTCCGGGCATGGATGACCGAGGGTTCGAGCCGGTCGAAGAGGCGGGCCAGACGCAGCGCCCGCCACGGGGCGGTCAGCGGGTTTTTCGAAGCCAGGTCCAGCGGGTGATGAAAGCCACCGTCGCGCTGGATGGCTTCGACCAGCCGCCCGCCCCGGCTGGCGACATGGCTTTCGTGGCCGCGGGCGGCGAACTCGCGGTTCAGTTCGACCGTCCCGCGCTCGACCCCGCCTTCGTTCAGCGCGGGCAGCAACTGGAGGATGCGCAGGCTGGCCGGCGGTTGGCTCACGATTCGAAGGTGCGCAATTGCCGGGCCGGATTGCCGGCCACGACCACATGGGGCGGGACGTCCGTGAGGACGACGCTGCCCATGCCCACCAAGGCCCCGGAACCGATGTGCAGGCCGCCGCGCACCGAGGCGTTGGCGCCGATGTAGGCCAGTTGGCCCACCCGAACCCGGCCGGCCAGCACCGCTCCGGAGGCCAGACAGCAGCCGTCGCCGACCTCACAGTGATGGCTGACGACGGCGTTTTGCAGCAAGACCACGTGGCAACCCAGCACCGCTTCCGCGCCCACGGCGGCGCCGGCCAACACCACGCAGCCGGGTCCCAGCCGGGCGCTCGGGGAGACGTCGGCCAGCGGATGCCGCACCGTGACGAACCGCTCGGGAGGCAGGCCGGTTTTCGCAATGATGGCGGCCTTGTGCCGGAAGCTTTGGGGCGAGCCGATGCCGTTGACGAAGGAGCAGTCGGCGAACCGCCCGGCCTCGGCCAGCGTTCCCAGAACCGGCAGTCCGGCCACCTCGCCGCCTTGCAGGGCCGGGTCGTCGTCGAGAAACCCCCGGCACTCGAAGCGGGGCTCGTCCGGACCGGCGCTGCGGTTGTGGGCCAGCATGGCCTCAAGAATGTCCAAGCAGGTGCCGCCGGTGCCGAGGATGATGACGGGCTGGACGTTCATGGGAGCGATGGCCGGCTCAGGGCCGTTCGAATCCTTTGGACCACGCGGTCGAGTTCCTCGGCACGGAGCTGAGGATGCAGCGGCAGCGCCAGACCGCAATCCGCCAGCCGGGAGGCCGTCGGGCAATGATCGGCCGGGGAGAGGAAACGGCCGTTCCATTCCGGGGCTCGATGGGCGGCCACCGCGGCGGGACCGGCGCCGATCCCGGCCGCATGGCAGGCGGCTTCGACCGCGGCGCGAACCCGGGCGTCGCGGAAAACCACCATGAAGGTTTGCCATGTATGCTCGGGATCGCCCGGGGGCAGTTGGATTTCCGGCAGGTCCGCCAAGGCTCCCCGGTAGGTTTCGGCCAGCCGGCGACGGATTTCCTGGATTTCCGGAAATCGGCGGAGCTGCACCAGCCCGATCGCGGCTTGGATCTCGGTGAGGCGGTAGTTGAGTCCGGCCACGACGAATTCGCGGCGGCCGTCCGCCGCCTGGCCGTGATTGCGGAGCTCGCGGAGGCGGTCCGCCAAGGCCCGGTCGGCGGTCACCACCACGCCGCCTTCACCAGTGGTGATGGACTTGCGGGGGTGGAAACTGAAGACCGCGGCGACGCCGAAATGCCCGACCGGCCGGCCTCGATGGCGCGCGCCCAAGGCGCAGGCGGCGTCCTCGATCACCGTCACTTCCCGTTCCCGCGCCCAAGCCGCGAGGTCCGCCGCCGGGGCCGGCAGACCGAATTCGTGGACGATCACCAGCGCCCGCGGGCGGCGGCCCGTGGCTTGGAGGGCGGCCTGAAAAGCGGCCTCGGCATGGACCGGCGTCAGATTGGCGGTGACGGGATCGACGTCGGTGAACCACACCCCGGCGCCCGACCGTGCCGCCACATGCGCCGCCGCTGGCCAGGCGAAGCTGGGGGTCAACACCACGTCGCCCGGTCCGATCCCCAGCGCCAACATCGTCAGGTGCAGCCCGGCCGTCGCCGAGGAAACCGCCACCCCTTCGGGCAGCTCGTGCAGGGCGGCGACCTGTTCTTCGAAGGCGCGGACCTTGGCGCCTTGGACGACCCAGCCGCTGTCGAGCACCTCGGCCACCGCCTCGGCTTCCTCGCGGCCAAACCACGGCCGGGCCAGCGGAATCTGGGGGTTGG
>RFJD01000516.1 GCA_003695015.1 Verrucomicrobiota bacterium
GTCCAAAAGCAGGCTTTCAGCCTGCAACGACCCAAGACACCCAAGATGGGAAAGGAAGTGGGCCGACGAAAAACGCTGGCGTCTTGGAGTGCAGGACCGCGGCGGCGGGGCCGCTTTCCAAAGCGCCGGAGGGCCGGCGCAGTCCAAAGGCAGGCATCCTGGCTGCCCTGACTTGGGCAGAGGATTGAGGAAAGAGGAGGGAGAAGTGAGTGGGGCCGGAAAAAGCGTGTTCAGGCGTTGGCTTCCGTGGTTGAATGCCGGGGCACATCAGGTCGGATTGGAACCGCACGAGCCATGGCAATGACGAACCAACAACGGGTGGGCAAGGCGCTGGATTTGCTGCGCGAGGGGCTGGCCGGCTACGTCGAGCGGGAGTTCCGCAGCCATTTCGGCAACGCGGCCCAAAAGGAGGCCGAACGCCGGCTGAACTCGGATCGGCTCCGGGGCAACAAACCGATCCGCGAGTGGGACACGGCGGCGTTGCTGCGGCTGATGTGGGAGAGCTGGCAGGACGTCTTCCGGCACACGCTCGGGCACGCGGAGCGTTCGATGGTGTCGGAGCTGCGGACGGTGCGGGACCGGTGGGCGCACCAGGAGAAGTTCACCAGCGACGACGCGGACCGGGCGTTGGACACGGCGGAGCGGCTGTTGAACGCGCTTTCGGCCGCGGCGCAGGCGGAGGAGGTGCGGCGGTTGAAGATGGAGTTGCGGCGCTTGGTGTTCGACCAGCAGGTGCGCGAGGAGGCGCGGAAGGCCGGGGGGTCGTTGATCCAGGTGGCGGAGAGCGGGGCGTTGAAGCCGTGGCGGGAGGTGGTGAGTCCGCATCCGGACGTGGCCGGCGGGCGTTACCGGCAGGCGGAGTTTGCGGCGGATTTGTGGCAGGTGCACTGCGGGCAGGCGGCCGACGAGTACCAGGATGCGGAGGAGTTTTTCCGGCGGACGTACCTGACCGAGAGCCTCAAGAAGCTGTTGTTGAACGCGGCCCGGCGGCTGTCGGGTCAGGGCGGCGATCCGGTGGTGCAGTTGCAGACGAACTTCGGCGGGGGCAAGACGCACTCGATGCTGGCGTTGTACCACCTGTTCGGCGGGACGCCGGCGACGCAACTGTCGGGGGTGGAGGCGCTGCTGGCGGAGGCGGAAATCGGCAAGCTGCCGGAGGTGCGCCGGGTGGTGCTGGTGGGAAACAAGATCTCGCCGGGCAACCCGGGTCGGAAGCCGGACGGGACGGTGGTGCGGACGTTGTGGGGGGAGCTGGCGTGGCAGTTGGGCGGCCGGGAGGCGTATGAGTTGGTGCGGGCGGACGACGAGAAGGCCACCAGCCCGGGGGCGGTGCTGGCGGAGCTGTTCCGGAAGTACGGGCCGTGCCTGGTCCTGATCGACGAGTGGGTGGCCTACGCGCGGCAGTTGCACGACGCGCAGGACCTGCCGGGCGGGACGTTCGAGACGCAGTTCACCTTCGCGCAGACGCTGGCGGAGTCGGCCAAGGCGGCGCCGGCCTGCCTGTTGGTGGTGAGCCTGCCGGCGTCGGACACGGGGGCGGGCTCGCCGCACACGGTGGCGGACGACGCGGAGGTGGGCGGGTTGCGGGGCCGGGAGGCGTTGCAGCGGCTGCGGAATGTGATCGGGCGGCTGGAGGCCTCGTGGCGGCCGGCCTCGGCGGAGGAGAGTTTCGAGATCGTGCGGCGACGGTTGTTCGAGCCGATGACCGATCCGGAGGCGTTCAAGGCGCGGACGCTGACGGCGCGGGTGTTTGCCGAGTATTACCGGAAGCACCGGGCGGAGTTTCCCCGGGAATGCGCGGAACGGGATTACGAAAAGCGGATCGAGGCGGCGTACCCGATCCACCCGGAGGTGTTCGACCAGCTCTACGGCTGCTGGAGCACGCTGGCGAAGTTCCAGCGGACGCGCGGGGTGCTGCGGTTGATGGCGGCGGTGATCCACCACCTGTGGGAGAGCGGGGACCGGAACCCGCTGATCCTGCCGGCGAGCATCCCGGTGGACGCCCCGGCAGTGCAGAACGAGCTGACACGGTACCTGTCGGACAATTGGGCGCCCATCATCGAGAAGGAGGTGGACGGTCCGGACGCGCTGCCGCGGAAGTTGGACGCGGAGAACGCGAATCTGGGGAAGTTCTCGGCGTGCCGGCGGGTGGCGCGGACGATTTACCTGGGGTCGGCGCCGGTCACCTCGGCCGCCAACCAGGGGGTCGAGGACCGGCGGATCAAGCTGGGGTGCGCCATGGCGGGGGAACCGCCGGCGGTGTTCGGGGATGCGTTGCGGCGGCTGGCGGCCAGCGGGACGTACCTCTACCAGGACGGCGTGCGCTACTGGTACAGCACCCAGCCGACGGTGACGAAGCTGGCGCGGGATCGGGCGGAGTTGTACGCGCGCACGCCGGACAAGGTGGATGCGGAGATGGACCGGCGGTTGCGGAAGGCGATGCAGCAGCGGGGAGGATTCGCCGCGGTGCATGTGTGTCCCGCCGGGCCGCACGAGGTGTCGGACGAGCTGGAGACGCGGCTGGTGGTGCTGGGGCCGCGCCATCCGCACGCCCGGGGAGAGCGTTCGCCGGCCATGGAGGCCGCACGGGAGTACCTGGAGAGCCGGGGCGCCGGGCCGCGGTTGTACCGGAACACGCTGGTGTTCCTGGCGGCGGACCAGGCGCGGTTGCAGGATTGGGACGAGGCGGTGCGGGCTTGGCTGGCTTGGGATTCGATCGTGGCGGACGCCGACACGCTGGACCTGAGCGCCAGCCAGCGCAAACAGGCCGTGAGTCAGCGGGAATCGGCGAACACGGCCGTCGAGACGCAGATCCCGGAGACGTATTGCTGGCTGTTGGTTCCCAGGCAGGGAAATGCGGCGGGGCCGGTGGAGTGGAAGGCCATCCGGTTGCAGGCGGGGTCCGAGCCGACGCCGGTGCGGGCGTTCCGGCGGTTGCAGCGGGACGAGCTGGTGATCGACCGGCTGGCGGGGACGGTGCTGCGGCGGGAGCTGGACCGAGTGCCCTTGTGGGAGGGCGATCACGTGTCGGTGAAGCAACTGGCCGAGTACTTCGCCCAGTACCTGTACCTGCCGCGGTTGAGCGGACCGCGGGTGCTGGTGGAGGCGGTGGTGGACGGGGTCAGCCAGTTGCAATGGCGGCAGGACACGTTTGCCTACGCCGATTCCCGGGATGAGGAGGCCGGCCGTTACTTGGGACTCAGGGCGGGCTGCCAAGTAAACTTGTCGGCGGAGAGCCTCAGCGGACTGGTGGTCCGACCCGAGGTCGCATCGCGGCAGTTGGATGCGGAGCAGCCGCCGCCCAAACCGCCCGTGGGACCGCCGTCCGACCAAGGAGACCAAGGCGGGGAGTCGGATGGCGGGACGCCGGCGCCACCCCCGGCGCCGAAGCTGCCGAAGCGATTTCATGGCACGGTGGAGTTGGATCCCCAACGGGCAAGCCGGGATGCCGGCCGCATCCATGAGGAGATCCTTTCGCATCTGGTGGGACGGACGGGCGCCAAGGTGAAGGTCACGCTCGAGATCGAGGCCGAGTTGCCGCAAGGCGCCAACGAGACGCTCCAGCGCACCGTCAACGAGAACTGCAACGCGTTAAAGTTCCGCAGCTACGGGTTCGAGTCGGAATAGGCCGGCCGCAGCCTGTCGGGGAATCGAGGTGCAGGGGTGCAGGCGGGTGCTGCCGGTCTCCGGCCTGCAGCACGTCAGGCAGGCAGGATGCCTGCACCAGAACCAGTCCACCCCCGGAACCGGGCCCCACTCACTTCTCACTTCTCTTTCCTCACTCCTCTGCCCAAATCAGGAGGCGGCTTACCGGGGCTCGGAGGGTGCCTCGGTTTCGGGCAGGCGGAACCGGGGGTTTTGGCCGAGGAAACGCAGCGGATTGCCGAAGAGCACCTGGTCGATGGCCGGTTCGGGCCAGCCGCGA
>RFJD01000101.1 GCA_003695015.1 Verrucomicrobiota bacterium
CCCCATTGATGAGAAAACCGTCGAGTTCCTCCGCGCCACCGGCCGGCCGGAGGAGCTTTGCCAGACGGTCGAGAACTACTTCCGGGCCCAGGGATTGTTCGGCATGCCGCAGGCGGGCCAGATCGAATACTCGCGGGTGCTGGAGCTGGACCTCTCGAGCATCAAGCCCAGTGTGGCCGGCCCCAAACGGCCCCAGGACCGCATCGAGCTGGGCGCGGTGAAGGACCGGTTCCGCGAGCTGCTCACCCAGCCGGTCACCGAGGGCGGCTACGGCAAGAGCGCCGACGAAATCGACCGCAAGGTCGTGGTGAAGGGCCACCGGGAACCGAAGCTCCATCCGGAGTGGCAGGCCGGCCAGCGGCATCCGCAGGTCTCGCCCAGCGAAAGCGAGATGCGGGACCAGCATCCGGCGCCGGACAACGTGACCATCAGTCGCGAGGCCCTCAACGGGGAGTTGCGCCACGGCTCGGTGCTCATCGCCTCGATCACGAGCTGCACCAACACCAGCAACCCGAACGTCATGCTGGCGGCCGGCCTGCTGGCCAAGAAGGCACGCGAACGCGGCCTGACCGTCAACCCGCTGGTGAAGACCTCGCTGGCCCCCGGTTCGCGTGTGGTCACGCAGTACCTGGAAAAGACCGGCCTCCAGCCCTACCTGAACGAACTGGGCTTCCACCTGGTCGGCTACGGCTGCGCCACCTGCATCGGCAACTCCGGCCCCTTGGAAGCGCACGTCGAGGAGGCGGTCATCGAGAACGACCTGGTCGCCGCTTCGGTCCTCTCCGGCAACCGCAACTTCGAGGCCCGCGTCCACCAGAGCATCCGGGCCAACTTCCTCATGTCTCCGCCCTTGGTGGTCGCCTACGCCATCGCCGGCCGGATCGACATCAACCTCGAGACCGAACCGCTGGGAATCGACGACCGCGGCCAGCCGGTGTACCTGCGCGACATCTGGCCCTCCCCGCAGGAAATCCAGGACCTGCTCGCCGACACCCTCCGCCCCGAGGCCTACCGCGAACTCTACGCCAACCTGCACAAGCTCAACCCCAAGTGGGACGAGATCCAGGCCGACAGTTCGCCGGTTTACGCGTGGGATCCGAGCAGCACCTACATCCAGGAGCCGCCCTTCTTCCGCGACTTCAAACTGGAACCGGGCGAGATCGACGAAATCCGCGACGCCCGCGTGCTGGCCATCTTCGGCGACAGCGTCACCACCGACCACATCTCGCCCGCCGGAGCCATCAAGCCGGACTCGCCGGCCGGCCGTTACCTGCGCGAGCACGGCGTGCCGGTCAGTGAGTTCAACAGCTACGGTTCCCGCCGGGGCAACGACCGCGTCATGACCCGCGGCACCTTCGCCAACGTTCGGATCAAGAACCTCATGCTCGGCGGCGAGGAAGGCGGTTACACCATCCACCAGCCCTCGGGGCAGAAGATGACGATCTACGAGGCGGCGCAGAAATATGCCGAGACCCGCACGCCGTTGATCGTCATCGCGGGCCGCGAGTACGGCACCGGCAGTTCCCGGGACTGGGCGGCCAAAGGCACCGCCCTGCTGGGAGTGCGGGCCGTGGTGGCCAAGAGCTTCGAGCGCATCCACCGCTCGAACCTGGTGGGCATGGGCGTGCTGCCCCTGCAATTCGAGGAGGACGTGGACGCCGCCAGCCTGCGGCTGGATGGCACCGAAACCTACTCGATCCTCGGTCTGGGGCCGGACCTCGAGCCGCAACAGCTCCTGATGCTCTGGATCCGCCGGACCAACGGCAGCGCCGAGAACGTGCCCGTCCGTTGCCGGATCGACACCCCCATCGAGATCGAATACTACCGCCACGGGGGCATCATGCCCTACGTCCTGCGGCAGTTGTTGACCCGCGCCTGAGGCGACCGCAACCGGCGGCCCGCGGCGGTGTTCATCCCCGAGGGCCCCGGCTGGCCGGGTGGCCGTTGACACCCGGTCCACCGCGGCTTATCAACGAAAACCGAGCCCGCAAATGGTCAAAACCATGACAAACCAGAACCTGAAACCCAATCGCCGGTCCCGGCGCTGGCTCCGGCCGCTCTGGATGCCGGCCCGCCGCGCCTCCGGTTTCACCCTTATCGAAATCATGATCGTGGTGGCGATCATCGGCCTGCTGGCCGCCATCGCCATCCCCAACCTCGCCAAGGTGCGCCGCAACGCCCAGAAACAGGCCTGCATCATGAACCTCAAGGCCATCGACAGCGCCAAGGAGGCTTGGGCCACCGAAAACCACAAGGCCGACGGCGATCCGGTGGATGAGGCCGGCGTCAACGAATACCTCAAGGACAAGAGGCGGCCGCAGTGTCCCGGCGGCGGAACGTACACCTACGGCAACGTCGGCGAGAAACCGACCTGCAGCCTCGGCCCCATCGCCGGTCACACGCTCTGAACCGGCGGTCCCGGACGCGCCGCCGGGAGCGCCCCCACTCCGGGGCTCGCCCCGCCCGGGACCGGAAACAAGGCCGCGCCCCGCCGCAAGCCCGGCGGACGCGGCCTTTCCCTTTGGCTTGGCCGGGTTGCGGCTCGCCTTCCCCCGCGCGGGCGCTTCATCGCCTGCGATCAGCCTGCGGCGCCGGGTGCCCTCCGGCTCGCGGCTTCGCCGTCCCGGAGCCGTTCGCTCCATTCCTTCACCCACGCCGCCGGATCCGCCCCCCGTTCGCGCAACGCCCGCAAGCTGAGGGCATCATGGCGTTTCGCCAGCCGCCGGCCGTGCTCGTCGGTCACCAGCTCACAGTGGAACCATGCCGGCGGCGGCCACCCCATCGCCTCGTAGAGCAGCAACTGCCGCGCCGTCGAGCGCAACAGATCCTCCCCGCGCACGACCTCGGTGATGCCCATCAACGCATCGTCCACCACGCAGGCCAGGTGATAAGCCGGCGTGTCGTCCGAGCGCCACACGACGAAATCGCCAAAATCCCGGCCCGCCTCGTAAACGCAATCCCCGCGCCGTCCGTCCGTGAACCGCACCCTCCGGCCTTCGGGCACGCGAAACCGCCAGGCATACGGGCGATCCACCGGCGGCGTCTTCCGTTCACGGCAGGTTCCCGGATAAACGGGCTCGTCGTCGGGCGGATGCGGCGCGGAGGCGGCCAGCCGGATGTCCTTGCGGGAACAGGTGCAGGCGTAGAGGTACCCGCCGGCGCGCAACCGCTCCAACGCCTCCCGGTAAAGGGGCATCCGGGCGCTTTGGTCGTAGGGGGCGTGGGGACCGCCCAGGTCCGGGCCTTCGTCCCAATCCAGCC
>RFJD01000517.1 GCA_003695015.1 Verrucomicrobiota bacterium
GTGTTGCCGTCCCAACTGGCAATGATGGCCAAATCAAAGCTCAAGCTGATGGCCGTGTGGACCGGCAGGCCGGTCAGAGTCAGGACCGTGATGGCACCGGTATAGTTGCCAAGCAAATAATTTCCAAAACCATGAGCACTATATCCTTCGCTTCCGATGACACCTCCTTCGCCCGAGAACTGTGGAGGTGTCGTGCCGCTTTCAAAATCTTGGTAGAAAGCCACAGCGCCATGGGCGTATAGTGCAGCAAGCAATGCTGCCACTGCTCCTTTCCGCAGGAAGGCTTTCGCACTGCTTCTGCGGAAATGGTGTTGGAGGGGGGGAGAATGAACTCTGCGCAGCGTTTTCACTCTCGATCCTTTCGACGTGTGGATGGTGGTGGTTTGATGCGACCTGCTTCCCTCCTGGACCGGCCAGATCCCTGCGCAGGCTTGTAACTGTGACTTATATCCGCCGGGCACTCGGAGGTCAACACCTTTTACAACGCGTTTCCCGAGCACCTGCTGATGGGATGGGATTCGATCTGCAAGCGGTTCATCGCGGAGGAGAATGACGGCTGTTGGTTGCGCTTTCGGAAGGGGGGCTTGGGAGGTTAGGTTGCGGGCCGTGCGGACTGTGCGATTGGGATTGCTGTTGGCGGCGGCGCTCGGGCTGGGGCTGGCCGGAGGCTGGTTTCTGGCGCGGTGGGGGCCGGCGCTCATCGGTCCGCGGCCCTTCGCCGGCACGGCCGTCGTTCTCCAGATCCAAGGGCTGGCCGAGCTGAGCACCGTCCGGTACGTCATCGAGAAAATCGTGCTGGTCGAGGATGCCCGCTTCTACGGCGTCAACCGCGTCGTCCTTGTGGCCCACGGCATCGTCCGGGCCGGGGTCGATCTGGCCAAGCTGGGCGAGGCGGACATCCGGATCGACGGCCCCCGCGTCGAGGTGCTCCTGCCGGCGCCGGAGATTTTGGACGCGCACTTGGACGAGGAGCAGACCCGGGTGTTGGACGACTCGAGCGGCCTGTTCCGCCGGTTCGACAAGAACCTCCAGCAAGAGGCCCGGCGGAAGGGCTTGGAGCAGGTGCGCCGGGCGGCGTTGGAAAGCGGCATCCTGGAGGAAGCCCGGCGCCGGGCGCGGCTGGAACTGGAAAACCTGCTGCGCCGGCTCGGCTTTACTGAAATCGACGTCCGTTTCCGGGACGAAGCGGCGGCTGCGGACGAAGACGGGGTCGCGCTGTCCGGGAGCCGGGCAGCCGGGAAGCCGGACTGACCGGGGCGGATGGCGGCAACCGGCGAGCCCGGCGGCTCAAGGCCGGTGGCTGCGCGCGTAGTCGGTCATGGCCTGCACGTTGGCTTCGGGCGTGCCGCGTGGGATTTCGCAGCCGGCCCCGACGATGAACCGCGGTCCGGCCTCCTGATGGCAGGTGGCCAAGGTCTCCCGCACCAAATCCGGCGTGCCGTCGCGCAGGATTTTCACCGGATTGAGGTTGCCCAAGAGGACTTGGTCGGGCCCCATGGCGGCGCGGGCGGCGGCGACGGAAGCGGGGAAGTCCAGGTCAACGATTTCGCAGCCGAGCCGCCCCATGCCTTCGAGGATGCGGCTGGTGTTGCCGCAGATGTGGAGGCGGACCTTCAGGCCGAGTTCATGGAGGCGGTCCACCAGTTCCTTTTCCTTGGGCCAGACGAACTGCTCGTAGATGGCGGGGCCGACCAACGAGGCCGCGGCGTCGCCCACGCCCATCAACTCGACGCCCGCCTCGGCCTGCGCCTTGGCGAAGCGCACCTCCATCTCGACCGCAAAGGCCATCAGGTCCTGGACGAAGGCCGGGTCGTCGAAGAAATCGAGCATGAGGGTGTTGATGCCGCGGAGGTCGGCGGCCATGGCGCAGGGGCCTTCGATCCAGCCTTCGATGAGCTTGTCATCCCGGACGCGTTCCTTGAGCAGCGCGGCGCCCTGGACGCGGTCGAACATCCGGCTGCCGGGGGCGAGGGGATCGGGCAGCTTCAGCCCGGCCAGCTTGGTTTTGTCCGTCAGGAGCGCCTCGGCTTCGTCGATGGCCGGCGGCTGGTTGGGGAAGAACTCGACCTTGCCGCCCAGGTCGGCCACCTCGCGGGCGGGGTCGGAGATGACCGAGACGTAGTCGAAATCGAACTTTTCGGCGACTTGGAGCTGGGCATCGACGAGCTTGCGGTGGTCGCGGGCGTATTCGCCGTAGGGGATTCCGGCCTGGTCGCCGGCGAACATCATGGTGATGGGCATCAGGGGCAGGGAATCGACCGGTTCGCCCGCCAGGTGCTTGAGAATGCGCTCTCGTCCGTTCATGGCCATGGTGGTTGCGTGTCGGGGTCCGGCGCCGTCGGCGCGGACAGGCAACGGCTTGGTTTCACGGCGAATGGCGGCCGCACCGGCCGGGTTTGTTCCCGGCAACGCCTTGCCGGGGCCGGACGCGGTGCCTGGTCGCCGTCGCCCAAGCTCCCGGCGATCTAACCATCCGGACCGGCAGATGCCAAGCGGACGGTTGGCTGGCAGCGAAGGCGGGCGGCGGTGGCGTCGCCGGGAGTGCTTCGTGGTTTGGCAGCGGGAGAGCCTGATGGCATGCTCGAAGCCATGAGAAACTTCACGGTTGCACTGCTGGGTGTGGCGCTCGGCTGGAGTCTGGCCGGGGCCGAGGCGGTTGATCCGAGCGCGGCAAACGCCGGGACGGCCGGCAAGGAACCACCGCCGATCAAGGTGATGACCTTCAACATCCGCTATGGGTCGGCCAACGACGGAACCAACAGTTGGCCTCACCGGCGGGAGATCGTCCTGCAGACCATCCGGGAATTCGGGCCGGACTTGCTGGGCATGCAGGAGGTGCTGGCGTTTCAGGCCGATTACCTGCGCAAGGGGCTGGAGGGCTACGGCTTCCATGGCGTGGGGCGCGAGGACGGCAAGGAGGCCGGCGAGTTCTCGCCGGTGATGTGGCGGAAGGATCGCTTCGACCTCGCCGGGGCGGGGGACTTCTGGCTCAGCGAGACGCCGGGCGTGCCCGGCAGCAAGAGCTGGGATTCCTCGCTGCCGCGGCTGGTGAGCTGGGTGGTCCTGCGCGACAAGGCCGCCGGCAACCGGGTGGTGATGTACTTCAACACCCACTTCGATCACCGCGGGGCACAGGCCCGGCTCGAGTCGGCCAAACTCCTCCGCAGCCGGATCGGCATGAGCTCCCCCAACTGGGTCGTGGTGGTGACCGGCGACTTCAACACGACCGAGGACGACCCGCCCTATGCGGTGTTGGTGAAAGGCGAGACCCGGATTCGCGGGCGGGAGCTGATCGATGTCTTCCGGGCGGTCCATCCGCAACGCGGCGAGGACGAGGCCACCTTCAACGGCTGGCGGCCGGTGACCCGGGGGCGGCGGATCGATTGGATCCTGTGCTCAACGAACCTGGCGCCGGTCGAAGCGCGGATCAACCGGACGCGTCCCGGGGGCCGGTTGCCGAGCGATCACTATCCGGTCGAGGCGGTGTTGCGCTACCGCTGAGTCTGCCGCCCGGCGCCGTCGATGAACCCGGGCCAGGGGAACCCCGCGGACAAGGTCGCCGATGGCCTGCCGGAATGGGCGGCCATCCGGGCGCGGTCGCGGCGGGAGGCGATGGATTGGAGCTTGGTGCTGGCCAGTCAGGGAATCGCGCCGGTGATCCGCTTCGATCGGGAGCGGGGCTGGTGGGTGCTGGTGGTGCGGCGGTCGGAGTTCGAGCCGGCGGTGGCCGCCATCCGCCAGTATCTGAGGGAAAACCGCGGCTGGCATTGGCCGCGATCGGTGGTCGAATCCCCGCTGAAGTTTCACTGGGGAGTGCTGGTCTGGGCGTGGGGGCTGGTGTTGTTCCACTGGTGGAGCTGGGCGTCGAGCGGCGGGCTCGAGGCGGTCGGAACGATGAACCACCGGGTGTGGGAGACCGGCCAGTGGTGGCGGTTCTGGACGGCCACGACGCTGCATGCGGACGTCGGGCATTTGGCGGCGAACGCGAGCACGGGCATCGTGGTTCTGGGCCTGGCCATGGGGATTTACGGGGCCGGTTGGGCGTGGTTGGGCGCCACGCTGGCCGGCGTGTTCGGCAATGTTTGCGGCGCCTTGATCCGGCGCGATCCCTACATGGGCTTGGGCGCGTCCGGGGTGGTGATGGGCGCCCTGGGCATGCTGGCGGTGTACCGCTTGGTGCTGGAAAGGCCGCCCAAGGGAAGCCGGCGCCGCTTGTGGGCGGGACTGGCGGCCGGGTTGTTTCTGTTCATTTTGCTGGGGGCCAATCCCGAAAGCGACATGATCGCCCACACGGGCGGTTTCGTGGGCGGGGTGGCCGCCGGTTGGATCGCGGGCCGGCTGCCGGCGTCCTGGCGGGCGGGACGGGGCAATACGCTGGCGGGCTGGGCGACCGGTCTTTCGCTGTTGGGCGCCTGGCTGTGGGCGCTGGGCGGCTGAAGGCGTCCAAGCCGACGGGCTCGCCGCCCGGACCGACTCGGGCTTGCGGGAAGGTTGGCCGGCTTGCGGGTGCCGGGTTTTCTTTGCCACCTCCTGACATCGGTGGCCACCTCCTCACGTCGGTGGCTACCGGCTGTCGTCGCGGGCTGCGTGACGAAGCGGACGCGGTGGAGCCCGGCAATCAACGGTCGCGATCGATCCGCCGGGCGGCCTTGCGTTTGGCCGCCAAGAGACGGGCGGTCACGCTTTCCGCGGGCGCCGGGGCCGCGGCATCCGGCTTGTCGGCCGCGGGCGCTTTGGGGGCGGGTTGCGTCGGCGTCGGGCCGGGTTTGGGTGAAGCCGGCTTCGCCGGGGCCGATTCCGCCTCGCGCTTCGGCTTGAACAGCTCGGGCGCGGGCTCCTGCGGCTTGGGTGCGTGACGGGCGCGGACCTGTTCCCGCCGGGCCAGCAACGCGGCCAGGGACTCGTCTTGGGCGACCGGCATGGCCGGTTTTTTCCAGAAGAAGACGATCCGGCGCAGGGTGGCGGTGGCCTTGAGCCACTCCTCGCGATCAATGTCGATGCGACGGACGCCCACGTCGATGACGAAGGCGATGACGGCGAACCGCAGCAGCCA
>RFJD01000518.1 GCA_003695015.1 Verrucomicrobiota bacterium
GGCTCCGATCCCAACCTCTACCGCACCAACCGCGTTTACGAAAAGAAGACCAACCGGAGCGCCGACGACTGGAGCGATCTGATCGACCTGCTGGCGGCGCTGAACGAAACGCCCGACGCCGACTACGAGGCGGCGCTGCACCGGGTGGCCAACGTCGAGCTGTGGGTCCGCTACTTCGCCCTCAACACCATGGTCGCCAACCAGGAAACCAGCCTCGGCATGGGCAAGGACGGCGACTTCGCCCTCTATCGCGGGGTCGAGGACCCGCGCTTCATCCTCATCCCCTACGACACCGACTCGATGTTCGGCACGGTCGGCGGTCTCGAGGCGCCCCTGTGGCGCGCCACCCGCCTGGCCGCCGTCGAACGCTTCCTCACCCATCCCTCGGTGGCGCCGCTTTATTACGCGGAACTGCGGCGCCTGATGGACACCGTGTTCGCCCCGGCAACCATCGAGCCGTTGATCGACCAGCTCCTGGGCCCGTGGATGGACGAGGCCGGCCGCCAGCGGCTCAAGCAGTTCGTCCGCGACCGCAACGCCTACATCGCCGCGAACATCCCCGGCTCGAAGCTCAACGTCACCTCGGTGCTGCCGTTCGACGCCTATTTCCACACCACCGACCCTGCCACGCCCATGACCGGCACGGCCGACCCGCTGCTCACGCGCTCCGTCACCGTCAACGGCCTGCCCGCCGCCTGGGATCCGGTGCTGGCCCGCTGGTCCATTGATGCGGTGCCGCTGTTGCCGGGCATCAACCGCATCGTCATCCAGACCTTCGACGACGCCGGCGACCTGGTGAGTTGGCGCAATTGGGACATCTGGCGCAACGACGTCACCGGCACGGCGGCCGACGGAACCCTGCCCGGCGACACCGTCTGGCACACCGGCGAGGGGCCTTTCCTGATCCGCAGCGAGCTGACCGTGCCGGCGGGCGCGACGCTGCGGATCGAGCCGGGCGTCTCGGTGTTCTTCGACTCGAACGCGCGCATGATCGTGCGCGGGCGGTTGCTGGCGTTGGGCGAGCCGACCCGCCGCATCCAGTTCACCCGCATCCCGAAGACCTACGGTTATTGGAACGGGATCCTCTTCGAGGATGCCACGGAAGAGAACCGCCTCGAACACGTCGATTTCAATTACACCCACGAACAGGCGGTCTTCCTGACCAACTCGGTGTTCGTGGCCGAGGACGTCCAATGGGGCCATGCCGCCGGGCCCATCATCCGCATCCGGCACTCGTCGGTCGTCGTGCGGAACAGCCGCTTCCCGGACATCCAATACGCCCAGCACGTCTCGGGGGTGGGCATTCGGCCGGGCGGCCGATTCCTGCTCGAGGGGAACGTCTTTGGCACGACCACCGATTACCAGGACATCGTGGACTTCTCGGACGACGGCAGCGCCGGGGCGGTGGTCGAGATCCGGAACAACCATTTCCTCGGCGGCAGTGACGACGCGCTGGATTTGGATGGCACGGAGGCGTTCATCGAGGGCAACGTGTTCGAGAACTTCCACAAGGCCAACACCAGCACCAGCGAATCCTCCGCCATCGCAAGCGGCGAATACGAAGGCCGGCCAGCCCGGCTGACCGTGGTGCGGAACGTGTTTCGGAACAACGATTACGGGATGATGCTCAAGGAGCGCGCCCGTGTGCGCCTCGAGAACAACACCTTCCTCGGCCACACCCATGCCGCCCTCGGCTTCGCCGAGCCGGAACGCCCCTGGGCCGGTCCGCCCGAGCGCGTCGAACTCATCGGCAACCTCTTCGCCGAGGAGCAGGCCGTCTTCGGCAACCTCGATCCGGAGCGGGTCCGCAACGGAACCATCACACTCGAGGTGCGCCAATGCCTCTTCCCCGCGGCGGCCGGGCTGTGGCCGGAGGAGTTCGCCCCGGCCGAACAGGGCAACCGCGCCGGCGACCCCCGCTGGGTGAATCCGCCGGAGGACCTCCGCCTGCGGCCCGGTTCGCCGGCCGCCGGGGCGGGGCCCAACGGGTTGGACATCGGCGCGGCCGTGCCCGCCGGCGCTTCGATCAGCGGCGAACCACCCGCCGTCACACCGTTGGATCACGCCACCCTCCGCGTGGCCGGACCGGGCATCGTGGCTTACCGGTTCCGTCTGGATGGCGCGGGCGAATGGAGCGAGCCGCGCCCGGTCGGGGAGCCCATCGAGTTGACCGGCCTTCCGCCCGGGCCCCATCACGTCGAGGTCATCGGGCAGGACGTCGCCGGCGCTTGGCAGCCGGAAACCGCACCCACCCGCTCCCGGACTTGGGAGGTCGATCCGGACGCCCCCGCCATCGAGATCAGCGAAGTCCTCGCCGCCAACCGCTCGTTCACCGATCCCATGGGCGGCGCCGCCGACTGGGTCGAACTCCACAACCGGAGCGACCGGCCGATCGACCTCGCCGGCCTGCGGCTGACGGACGATCCCGCCCGCCCGGACCGCTTCACCTTCCCGGCCGGGTTCTCCCTCGCGCCTGGTGAACGGCGGGTGTTTTACGCCGGCAACGCCGGCGGACCGGAGGCCGGCTGGCTGGGCTTCAGCCTGAACGCCGGCGGCGATGGCCTGTGGCTTTTCGACACGGTCGAACGCGGCGGCGCATTGCTCGATCAAGTCACCTTTGGGCCGCAGCTCCCCGACTTTTCGTTGGCGCGGGATCCCGCCGGACGCTGGACCCTGGCCGAACCCACCCCCGGCGAGGCCAACCGCCCCGTGCCCACCGGCGATCCCGCCATGGTCCGCCTCAGCGA
>RFJD01000102.1 GCA_003695015.1 Verrucomicrobiota bacterium
GACTACAACACGCTGGCCGGCCTGGGGAAATCCCAGGACTTGGCGATGAACTTCACCACCATCTTCGGCTGGTTCGCCAAGCTCCTGCTTCTCTCGATGAAGGGCATCCACAGCGTGGGGCTTTCCTACGGGGCGACCATCATCGCCATCACCTTCATCATCAAGCTGCTGTTCTGGCCCTTGACCCGGGCCAGCACCCGCTCGATGAAGCGGATGCAGGCCCTGCAGCCGCAGATGAAGGCCATCCAGGAGAAGTACAAGGATGACCCGCGGAAGATGAACATGAAGCTGATGGAGTTCATGAAGGAGAACCGGGTGAGCCCCCTGGGCGGCTGCCTGCCGATCCTCCTTCAGATTCCGGTCTTCATCGGCTTCTACCAGATGCTGCAAAGCGCCATCGAGTTGCGGGGAGCGCGGTTCCTGTGGGCCTGCGACCTCTCCCAGCCGGACACCATCGGCTATTTGTTCGGGTTTCCCATCAACCCGCTGCCGTTGCTCATGGGGGCCAGCCAGTTCTGGCAGACGCGCATGACCCCGCCCTCGCCCGGCATGGACCCGGTTCAGCAGAAGATGTTCCAGTACATGCCGCTGATTTTCATCGTCATCCTGTACAACTTCCCCGCGGGGTTGGCGCTTTACTGGACGGTGCAGAACCTGCTAACCATCCTGCAGATGAAGCTCACCAAGAACATCGAGGTCGAGCCCGTGCCCGTGGCGGCCAAGAAGGTCGCCAAGCCCAAGCGGCCGCGCCGCTCCTGATCCCTTTCCCCCATGCCAGTCGATCCCCAAGCCCTGACCGAAGAGTTCCTCGCCAAGCTGGGTTTTCCCTCGAAGGTGACCACGGCGGCCGGCGAAGACGGCAGCGTGCGGCTGAACATCGAAACCGAGCAGGCCTCGCGGCTGATCGGCGAGGACGGGCACACGCTGTTGCAGATTCAGTACCTGATCAACCGGATGATCTACACCGCGGACCCGAACCATCCCCGGGTGACGCTGGACGTCGGCGGCTACCGGGAACGGCTGAGGGAAGCCCGCCGGGCCGAGGCCTTGGCGGCGGCCGAAAAGGTGCGACGCTGGGGTGACATCGTCGAACTCGAGCCCATGAACGCCTACGACCGTTGGGTGGTGCACCAAGCGCTCAAGGACGATCCCGCGGTCGAGACCTACAGCGTGGAGGTCGAGGGCACCGACAAGAAGGTGATCATCCTCCGGCCCCGCCGCAACGCCCCGAGTCCCGACGGTGATGCCGGCTGAACGGCCGGAGCCGGCGCCAGCCCTTTCGGCGCGAAGGCAGCCGGCAACCCATCAGCGATCAGCCCTGCCGCCAAGCCCGCCGGG
Source organism: Verrucomicrobiota bacterium (assembly GCA_003695015.1). GTDB lineage: Bacteria > Verrucomicrobiota > Verrucomicrobiia > Limisphaerales > J093 > J093. The sequence continues at coordinate 1,339 of RFJD01000102.1, forward strand.
CTTGGCACTCGAACCCACCCCGCTTCTTTTCTAGGCTCGCCGGCGTGAACCAACCGGGATTCAAAGTGCGCCGGGCCACGGTCGAGGACTTGGCCGTCCTGCGCGGTCTGTGGACCACCGGCCGGCTGCCGGTCTTCGAGCTGGAGAAACGGCTGACGGAGTTCCAGCTCCTGCTGCGGCCGGACGACACGTTGCTCGGGGCCCTGGGGGTGCGGGAATCCGGTTGGCACGGTCTGCTGCATCATCCCTGTTTCTACTCCGCCGCGGCGGAGGAGCAGGGGTTGCCGGTGATTTGGGAACACCTGCAGACGATGGCCCGGCAACGCGGATTGGCCCGTTTCTGGATGCCCGGACCGGTGGCTCCCTTCTGGGAAAACGCCGGCTTCCGCCCGGCCACGCCGGTCGAACTCAACCGCCTCCCCGCACCTTTCCGCGAAATCCGGACCGCCAAGTGGTGGACGCTGGCCCTGCGGGACGACGCCCTGCTCGAGCAGGTCGTGGAAAAGGAGTTCGCCCGCATCCGGGAGGAAGGCCGGCGCGACACCGAACGCTGGCGGCGACAGGCGGTGTTCTGGAAATGGGCGGGCATCGGGCTGGCATTCGCGCTCTTCCTTGGCGCCATGTGGCTGTTGAGCCGGGTCTTGGGAACGGTGGGAACGACCGGAGGAACGCCATGAGCCGGGAAAACCTCCAAGATGGCGGGGCCTTCCCGCCTGCCGAATCCCGTTGGCGCGAGGCATGGCGGTTTCTGCGCGCTTTTCTGCGCTCTCCGGGCACGGTGGGCGCGGTGTGGCCGAGTTCCTCCCACCTGGCCGGGCGGATGTTGGAGGGACATCCCCTTGAAACGGCCCGGACGGTGGTCGAGCTCGGTCCGGGCACGGGCGCCTTCACCCGACACGTGGTTCCGCGCTTGGGCCGGGAAACGCTGTTCCTGGCCATCGAGCTGGACGCCGAGGTGGCGCGTCGGCTCGAGGCGGCCTTTCCCCGCGTGCGGGTCGTGAACGACTCCGCCACCCGGCTCGAGGCGATCCTTCAGTCGCACGGAGCGTCGCGGGCGGACTCGATCATCAGTGGCATTCCGTGGGCCGCCATGCCGGCAGCGTTGCAACGGGAAATCCTCACGCAGGTGGCGCGGGTGCTGGCCCCGGAAGGGCGGTTTTCGACGTTCGCCTACGTCCAATCGCCCTACACCCGGAAGGGGGCGGCTTGTGCGCGGTTGTTGCGGGAATTGTTCGGCGAGGTACGGCGCAGCCCGGTGGTGTGGCGGAACCTGCCACCGGCGTTCGTTTACCATTGCACCCGGCCGCGTCCACCGGCGGCCACGATCCCGGCGTGATCGGCCGACATTTCGGACCGGTTCGCCCCAAGGCTGTTGTGCGGGCATCCCCCGGGCCTTACAAGGGCATGCCAGCATGAACGCCAGCCCAACGCCAACCCCGGAAGCCTCCGCCGGCGAACGCGCCGAGCGCGCGGCTTTGGGACTGCCGGAAACGGGAGCCATACCGGCGGGGGTCCTGGCCCCACCGCCGGGCCGCCCGTCCATCCGGCGCCGCGCCATCCGCGCCCCGCAGGTCCTGAACGAAGCGCCCGAGTACGGCAGCGCCTTCAGTCGCGGGTTGCGGGTGGACTTTCCCGGAGGCATCACCCACCTGCTCATCAGCGGCACGGCCAGCGTGGGAGCGGAGGGAGAGACGCTGTATCCGGGTGACTTCGCCGCCCAATGCTGGCGGACGTTCCGCAACATCACCGAGTTGTTGCGCAGCGAGGGCGCCACGTGGCACGACGTGATCCGCACCACCTGCTACCTGCGGGACATCGAGCGGGATTACGCGGAGTTCAACCGGATTCGCACGGCGTTCTACACGGCCCTCGGGCTGGATCCCTTCCCCGCCAGCACGGGCATCCAAGCCCGGATTTGCCGCAGCGATTTGCTGGTCGAGATCGAGGCCCTCGCCATCCTCTACCAACCCAACCCGCCCGCATCCGGCGCATGATCCACCCCCGCTGGCTTGTCTCAACCCGGTTTGGCTTGGTCGCTGTGGTGGCGGCCTGCTGCAGTTTCGCCGGCCGGGCCGCCCCCGATGCCGCCGCCCCGGAGCCTTCCCTGGCCCATACGCCGCTGGTGGCCACCCGCCTGCCGGCTGGTCCCGGCCATCCGTGGGCCGATGGGTGGGAAAACGCGGCGTTGGTGCGGATCGATCCGGACGGGACGGTGACGCCCCTGTTGCCGGACTTCGCGGCGAGCTGCGATCCGGACGTCAGTCACGACGGCCGCAAGCTGGTGTTCGCCGGCAAGCGCCACGCCGGGGATCGGTGGCGCATTTGGGAAATGGATTTGGAGGAGGGCCGCCCCCGGCCCATCACCTCGCCGGAGCGGGACTGCCGCCATCCGCTTTACCTGTCGCGCCTGTTCACCTTGGATTCGCCCGAGCCGTGGGCCACGCTGCTGTTCGTCGGCGCCGAACCCATCCCGGCCGCCCGCGGCGGCGGCGTGGTGCGAAATCTGTTCAACGTGAAGCTGGACGGCACGGACCGTTTTCAGGTGACCGCCAACCCGGCCGACGACCTCGATCCGTTCCAAGCCTTGGACGGCCGCATCCTCTACTCGAGCTGGCGTTGGGCGGAAACCGGCCCTGTCGATGCACGGTTGTTTGCCGTGAGCCTGGACGGCACCAACGTGGAACTCTACGGCGGCGAACGGGGAAAACGGTTCCAGCGGATGCCCTGCGTGACTCCGGGCGGCCGGGTGGTCTTCGTGGAGTCGGACACGATCACCCCCGATGGCGCCGGCCAACTGGCCTGTCTCCGCGAGGCCCGGCCGCATCATTCCTACCGCGTCTTGACGGCTGATCCCGCCTGGCTCTGGCTCACACCCTGCCCGTGGTCGGCCGATGAAATCCTGGTTTCCCGCCGTCCGGCCGAAGGCGGGCCGGCCGAACTGGTCTTGTTCAACCTTTCCGGCGGCAGGTCCACTCCCGTCCGCCGCTTGGATGGTTTTCATCTGGTGCAAGCCCGGCCCATCCGGGAGCGGCCCCGTCCGGACGGCTGTTCCACGGTGGCCGATCCCGCCCGGGAGACCGGCATTTTGTACGGCTTGAACCTCTACGACGCCGACGTCCGCCTGGCGCCCCACCTTGCGAAGGGTTCGATCCGCCGGCTGCGGGTGGTGCAGGGGCTTCCTTCCCGCGGCGCCCGGCCGACGCCCTGGCGCCGTCTGCTCGGCGAAGCGCCGGTGGAAGCCGACGGCTCTTTTCACTTGGAGGTGCCGGCGGAGACGCCCCTTCAGTTGCAGGCGCTGGACACGAACGGATTGGCCGTGGCGACCTGCGAATGGATCTGGGTCCGCCCCCGTGAGAGCCGCGGTTGCATCGGCTGCCATGAGGATCCCGAGCGCGTGCCGGAGAACATCTTCGTCCAGGCGGTCCGCAAACCGGCCGTGCCGGTGCATCCGCCGGCAGACCAGCGCCCCGTCCCCGGCTTCCGCGAAAAGGTCTGGCCCATCCTGCAACAAAGCTGCTCCGGCGCCCGTTGCCACGGGGGACCGGACGCCGAGTGGCGACTCGGGGAAGGCGAAGCCGGCGCGCTGGCCACCTACCGGTTGCTCCGCGAACGCTATGTCCAGCCGGGCCGCGCCCGGGCCAGCCGGTTGACTTGGCACCTGCTGGGCCGCAACACCGCCCGTCCTTGGGATGCCGAAAGCGCGGAAGCGGGACCGTTCAAGCCCATGCCGCCCGCCAAGGCGGAGCCCCTGCCCGCCGAATCGCTTCAGACTTTGATCGAGTGGATGGACCTCGGCGCCCCGTGGAGCGAGGATTCCCCGATCCCACCCCAACAACCCTGACATGTTCCCAACCCATCACTTCGCACGCAGTTGTCTGACCGCCGGCCTGCTCTTGGCGACCGCCGGCCGGGCCGCCGACCTGCCGACGTTCACCGACATCACCGGGGGCGCCGGCATCCGCTTCCGGCACCACGTAGGCGATCCCGAGTTGAGCAACATCGTCGAAGGCACCGGCCCCGGCGGCGCGTTGTTCGACTACGACAACGACGGCTGGCTGGACATCTACTTCGTCAACGGTTGCTGGCACCGGGACGTCAGCGACAACCGCGGTCGCAGCCTCCGCGGCCGCCTGACCAACGCCCTTTACCGCAACAACCGCGACGGCACCTTCACTGATGTCACCGCCAAGGCCGGGGTGGGCGACACCGGCTACGGCATGTCCGCCACCGCGGCCGATTACGACAACGACGGGGACCTCGACCTCTACGTCCTGAACTACGGACCCAATGTCCTGTACCGGAACAACGGCGACGGCACCTTCACCGACGTCACTGACGAAAGCGGGCTCGGCTGTCCCGAATGGAGCGTCCATGCGGTGTGGTTCGACTACGACCGGGACGGTGATCTGGACGTGTACGTGGTCAACTACCTGACCTACGACAAGGGCGAGTTCCAACGTTCGGGCGCCTACTACAAGGCCGAGAACTACCCCGGGCCGCTGGCCTATCCCGGCGCGCAGGACCGGCTGTATCGCAACGACGGCCACGGCCGGTTCACCGACATCACCGAGGCCGCCGGCCTGATCAACCCCACCGGCCGCGGCATGAGCGCCGTGGCGGTGGATGTGGACCGGGACGGCCGGTTGGATCTGTACGTCGCCAATGACGCCATGCCCAACAATCTCTGGATCCAGGAGCCGGGCGGCCGGTTCGTCGATCGCGCCGTCGAAATGGGCGCCGCCTTCGGCGAGGGCGGCCAGGGCGCCTCCTCGATGGGGCCGGTGGCCGGCGACGTGGACGGCGACGGGCGCGTGGACTTCTACATCCCGGACATGGGCTACGGCTGCCTGCTGTTGCAGAAGCTGCCGGGCATGTTCCTGGACGTCACCGCGCCCGGCAATCTCGCCCTCATTTGCGGCCAGTACACCGGCTGGGGCGGCGGATTGATCGACTACGACAACGACGGTTGGCTGGATGTCTTCGTGGCCAACGGCAATGCCCATCACCTGTTCGGCGAGGAAGACGTGCTGGCCCGCAACGACGGCCAGGGCAAGTTCATCGACGTCTCCCGTCAGTCCGGTTCGTGGTTCGAAGAAAAACACGTCGGCCGGGGGGCGGCCTTCGGCGACTTGGACAACGACGGAGACATCGACATCGTCGTGTTCAACCTGCACGACCGGCCCGCCGTGCTCCGCAACGACGGCGGCAACCGCAACCACTGGCTGACGGTGGTGCCGCGCCTGGCGGGCAGCCGGTCCATCGCGCTCGGCGCCGAGGTGACGGTGGAGGCGGGCGGTCGCCGGCGCACCGTCCAGGTCGTCGCCAGCAACGGCTACCTGGTCAGCAATGATCCCCGCGCCCACTTCGGTCTCGACGGCGCGGACCAGGTCGAATCCGTGGAAATTCTCTGGCCCGACCAAACCCGCGAAACCCTGCGGGACGTGCGGGCCGACCAGTTCCTGGAGGTGATCCAAGGTGAGTGAACTGCGGACAGGCAAACCTGCCCTCGGGCTGTTCCTGACCGGCGCGCTGTGGCTGACCTCGCCGGCTGCCTTCGGCGCTGGCTACGAGCTGATGCGGCAGCCGGTGTACATTGGCGCCAAGGCCTGTGCGGAATGCCACTCCGGCGAAGCCATGGGCCACCAATTCAGCAAGTGGCGGATCAGCGCCCATGCCCGCGCCTATGCCGCCCTGGGACGTCCCGAAGCCAAGGCCATCGCCGAACGGGCCGGCATCCCCGGCGAACCCCAGGAGGCCAAGTATTGTCTCGGCTGCCATGCGACCGCCGCCGAGTCGGAAGACTGGGAACAGCTTGAAGACTTTCACCTCCAAGACGGCCTCCAATGCGAGGCCTGCCACGGACCGGGCAGCGAGTACGCCTATCGCGACATCATGAAAAACCGCGAACAGGCCATGGCCCTCGGCCTGAAAATCCCGGACAAGGACACCTGCCTGATCTGCCACCGCCGCAAAGGCTCCCACGCCGCCGTCCTGGGCGAACGACCTTTCGATCTCGAGCAAGCCTGGCAGGAAATCGCCCATCCGCTCGCC
>RFJD01000519.1 GCA_003695015.1 Verrucomicrobiota bacterium
GCCGGGCCGGCCGGAATGATCCCCACCCGGGCTTCCGGGAAGCGGGCGGCCAGTTCGCGGCGCAACAGATCGAAGTAACGGCCGTGGTGGCGCGCGGCCGCGGCCCAGTCATCAGCGGGTGAGAGGCGTCGGAGCTGGCGCCAGCCATCGGGGCGGCGTTCCAAGGTTTCGTCCGGTTCGAGGTCGAGCTCGGACACCCGCAACTCCCACGGCCGGCCCAGCGGATAGACGCCGCGCGACCAAGGCTCGTGAAAGTCCCGGGCCGGCCATTGTTGGTAGAGCCAGAGCCGGACGCCGGGGCTGGTTTGACGGCACAACTGGTAGAACCGCCCGATGGCGGCCGCCTCCTCGGCCACCGAACGATTGTGACCGGCGAACGGCTGCACCACGAGGTGGCTGATGGGCGCCAGATGCCGAAAGGCGGCGCGGTAATCCGAGTCGCCAAACCCGGTTCCCGGGTGGGCCCAGAGCCAGTCGGTCGGCGCTCCCGGAATGGTGAACCGGTGGAACTCGAGCGGCAGCCCGGCCTCGCGGGCCAGAGGTTCGAGCCAGCCGTCGAGCGTGTCGGTCAGGCTGTTGCCGATGTGAAAGGAACGAACCGGCGTCGCCGCGGCCTCGGGAGCAGGGGTTTCCGCGCAGAACGCCGGGCCGGCGGCCAGGAGCAGCGCCCACCCCAACCCGAGCGCGGGCCGCAGACGGGCACTCGGGCTGGAGCGGGAGGCGGTCACGGCAGGCTCGGCGAAGAGAAGGGCGCCCGGGCGTCAACGGGCCTTGCGCAGGCGGCGGAGCGACGGGTAGAAACGCCCGCGCTTCTTTTTGCCACCGGCGGCGGAGTCGGTTTCGCTGATCTTCAGGTCCTCGATCCCGTAGGTCCGCTTGAGTTCCCGGATCTGGTCCCGGATCAGGGCGGCCTTCTCGAACTCGAGGTTGTTGGCCGCCTCCATCATTTCCGCCTCGAGTTCCCGCAACGTTTCGACCACGTCGAAGTCCTCGCCGGTCTCGCGGAGCACGGCTTCGTCCTGACGGCCGGCGCCGGGCGCCAGGCTTTCCTCGATGGGCCGGCTGACGCTCTTGGGGGTGATGCCGTGGCGCTGGTTGTACACCAGTTGCTTGTGCCGGCGGTATTCGGTGATCCGGAGGAAGTTCCGGATGCTCCGGGTCATGGTGTCGGCGTAGAGGATGACCTCGCCGTTGACGTGGCGGGCCGCCCGGCCGGCGGTCTGGATGAGGCTCGTTTCGCTGCGCAGGAACCCTTCCTTGTCGGCGTCGAGGATGGCGACCAGCGACACCTCCGGCAGGTCCAGCCCTTCGCGCAGGAGGTTGATGCCCACCAGCACGTCGAAATCGCCCTTCCGCAGGGCCCGGAGGATTTCGACCCGCTCGATGGCGTCGATCTCGCTGTGCAGGTAGCGGACGTTGATGCCGATGTCCCGGAGGTAGTCGGTCAGCTCCTCGGCGGTGCGTTTGGTGAGGGTGGTCACCAGCGTGCGTTCCCGTTTCTCGACCCGGCGGCGGATTTCCTCGATGAGGTCGTCGATCTGGCCCTTGAGGGGCTTGACGGTGACCTTGGGATCGACCAGACCGGTGGGGCGGACGATCAGCTCGACCACCTCCCCGCCGGCCCATTCCATTTCCTGGGGGCCCGGCGTGGCGCTGACGTAGATGGTCTGGCGCATGAAGTTGCGGAACTCGTCGAAACTCAACGGCCGGTTGTCCAGAGCGCTGGGCAGGCGAAAGCCGTGCTCGACCAGCACCTTCTTGCGCGAGATGTCGCCAGCGTACATCCCGCCGATCTGGGGGAGCGTGGCGTGGGACTCGTCGATCACCAGCAGGAAATCCTCCGGCATGAAGTCCAGCAGGGTGCAGGGTCGCGACCCGGGCGGGCGGCCGGAAATGTGCCGCGAGTAGTTCTCGATGCCCGGGCAGAAGCCCATTTCCTGCATCATCTCGAGGTCGGCCTCGGTGCGCATCTTCAGCCGCTGGGCTTCGAGCAGCTTGCCCTGCTTCTCGAACCAGGCGATCCGCTCGGCCAGCTCCTCCCGGATCGTCTTGATCGCCCGCTGGATCTTGTCCATGGGCGTCACGAACTGCGCCCCCGGGAAGATCGTCACCTTTTCGAGCGTCTCGAGCGCGTGGCCGGTCAGCGGATCGAACCGCGTCAGCCGGTCGATCTCATCGCCAAAGAACTCGACCCGGATGGCCTCCTCGGCATAGGCGGGAACCAACTCGACCACCTCGCCGCGCACGCGAAAACAGCCGCGTTCGAGCGAGAGGTCGTTCCGGTTGTACTGCATCTCCACCAGCCGGCGCAGGAATTCGTCCCGGGGCAGCATCTGTCCCCGGCGCAGGTGGACGAGCATTTCCTCGTAATCCTCCTTGCTGCCGATGCCGTAGATGCAGGAGACGCTGGCCACCACCACCACATCCCGCCGGGCCAGCAACGAACTCATCGTCGAGAGCCGCAGCCGCTCGATCTCCTCGTTCCGGCTCGAGTCCTTCTCGATGTAGGTGTCGGTGCGCGGGATGTAGGCCTCGGGCTGGTAGTAGTCGAAGTAGCTGACGAAGTACTCGACCGCGTTGCGGGGGAAGAAGCTCTTGAACTCGGCGTAGAGCTGGGCCGCCAGGGTCTTGTTGTGGGAAATCACCAAGGTGGGGCGGTTCACCCGGGCGATCACGTTGGCAATGGTGAAGGTCTTGCCCGAACCGGTCACCCCCAGCAGGACCTGGTGTTCCCGGCCTTCCCGCAAACCGGCCACCAGCCGCTCGATGGCTTGCGGCTGATCCCCTGCCGGTTCGTATGGCGCGACCAGTTCGAACATGCCATCGACGATGAAACCCGGGAGGCGCCAACGTCAATGCCGCTTTGGCCAGCCGGTGCCGATGCCCGCGACTGACCGCCCGGGACGGCGGCAAACGCAGCGCCTACCGGGCCGGCCCGCCGAGGCGCTCGAGGGCGGCGGCATCCGGCAGGGCGACCAGCCATTCGCGCACCGTCCGGTCCCAACCGGGCAACCGCAGGTCGGGCGCCAGCTCGGCCAGCGGCGCCAGCACGAAGGCCCGCCGATGAGCCCGGGGATGGGGAAGCGTCAGCTCCGGCGATTGGCGGGTTTCCCGCCGGAAGGCGAGAAGGTCGAGATCCAGCGGGCGCGGCTCGTTGTGGATGCGCTTGGGGCGCCGGCCGGCGGCGCGTTCGAGGGCCTGCAACGCTTGCAACAGCGTTTCCGGGGTTTCGCCAAGGCGCGGCACGATGGCGGCAACGGCATTGACGAAGGGCGGCGAGCCGGGGGGGCAATCGACCGGCGCGCTTCTCCACAACGAGGAGGAGATGACCGGTTCGATCGAGAACCGCTGCAGTTCGCCGATCGCCCGACGCACGGTCGCCACCGGGTCGCCGAGGTTGGCGCCCAGCGCGATCAGGGCATGGCGGTCGAGGGTGATCGCAACGCTGGAACCACCGGAAGTCATGGGAGGGCGACCGGCCCGCGGTGTGGGGCCGGGCTGGCGACGCGTCAGCCCTTCAACCCGAGCACGTCCTGCATGTCGTACAAGCCGGGCGGTTGTTGGCGGACCCACAAGGCCGCACGCAACGCGCCCTGGGCAAACGTCTCACGGCTCGAGGCCCGGTGGGTGAGTTCGAGCCGCTCGCCCACACCGGCGAAGATGACCGTGTGATCGCCCACCACGTCGCCGCCCCGCAGGGCGTGGATCCCGATCTCGCGCGCCGGCCGTTCGCCAATCACGCCCTCGCGCCCGTGCCGGGCGGTTTCGGCCAGCGACCAACCGCGGGCTTCGGCCAGAATCCGCGCCAGGCTGGCGGCGGTGCCGCTGGGGGCGTCCTTCTTGAGCCGGTGATGCATCTCGACGATTTCGAGGTCGAATGCGGGCCCGAGGATTTCGGCCGCTTTCCGGGTCAGCCAGAAGAGGGTGTTGACCCCGGTCGAGAAGTTGCTGGCCCAGACGATCGGCACCGCCCGGGCCGCCTCGGTCAACGCGGCGCGTTCCTCCTCGCTCAGGCCGGTGGTGCCGGAAACCAGCGGTTTGCCCCGCGCGGCACAAAGCCGGGCCACGCCCGGAACCACGTGGTGCAGGGTGAAATCGACGACCACGTCGGCCTGATCGATCACCGCTTCGAGCGAGTCGCCCTGATCCACTTCGGCGACCACCCGGGCGTCGGGCAGCCGTCCGGCACAGGCGATCAAGGCGCGGCCCATCCGGCCCTTGGCGCCGTGGATGATCAGTCGGGTGGGGGAATCGGCGGACATGATGGATCGAGAAGCGAAAAGGGGCCCGTCAGTCGAGCAGCCCGCAACGGACCAAGACCTCGCGGATGCGCTGGCGGCTGGCGTCGCTGACCGGGGCCAGCGGCAGGCGGACTTCTTCCCGGATGGCCCCGCGCAGGGCCAGGGCGGCCTTCACGGGGGCGGGGTTGGTTTCGATGAACAGGACCTTGAACAGCGGGTAGTAACGCTCGTGCAGGGCGAGGGCTTCGCCGGCCTGGCCCTCGTTGAACAGCCGGACCATCCGGGCCACCTCGCCGGGGATGACGTTCGAGGCCACGCTGATGACCCCCCGGGCGCCCACGGCCATGAACGGCAGCGTGAGCGAATCGTCCCCGCTGAGGATCGTGAAGTCGGCCGGCAGGACCTCCCGCAACTGGTTGACACGGTCGGCGCTGCCGCCGGCTTCCTTGATGCCGACGATCCGGTCGCTGGCCTCGCTCAGGCGGCGGACCGTTTCCGGCTGGATGTCCACCCCGCAACGGCCGGGGATGTTGTAGAGGATGACCGGCTTGGTGGCGTTTTCGGCCACGGTGAGGAAGTGGCGGAACAGCCCCTCCTGACTGGGCTTGTTGTAGTAGGGCGCCACCTGCAGGTGGGCGTCGGCGCCGACCTCCTCGGCGGCTTTCACCAAGTGAACCGCCTCGGCGGTGGCGTTGGCGCCGGTGCCGGCGATCACCGGTTTGCGCCCGCGGGCGAACTGGACGCACAACTCGATGACCCGGATGTGTTCCTCCATGCTGAGGGTGGGGGATTCGCCGGTCGTGCCCACGGCCACCAAGCCGTCGATGCCCGCCTGAATCTGGTCTTCCACCAGCCGTTCAAGGGCTTCCTCATCGAGACGTCCCTCGCGAAACGGGGTCACGAGGGCCGTGTAAGCGCCGGCAAAGGAGGGTCTGGACGGTCTCATGCGTGAATCGGGAAGGGGCGATCAGATTTCGATGCGGCCGGTGAAGACGAAATCGGCCGGCCCGGTCAGGCGCACCGCGTGGAAATCGTCCCCGTCGCGCGTGAAGGCCACTTCAAGCGTGTCGCCGCCCTGGACGCGCACCTTCACCGGCGGGGGCCAGGATTCGATCCGCGCGCAAACCAGCGCCGAGGCGGTCACGCCCGTGCCGCAGGCCAGGGTTTCGGCTTCCACCCCGCGCTCGTAGGTCCGGACGCGGATGTGACCGGGTTCGAGGATTTGGACGAAGTTGACGTTGGTGCCGGCCGGCTGGAAGGCGGGGTGCCGGCGCAATTCGCGGCCGAGTTCCGCCACGGGAGCCTGCTCGACGTCCGGCGTCAACAACACCAAGTGAGGGACGCCGGTGTTGACGGCATGGCCGTGGACCGGTCCGCGGGAGGTCTCCAAATCGAGGTCCAGCCGCCAGTCCTTGGGCGGCGTCAGCCCGACGGTCACCCGATCCCCCCGCAGCTCGGCCTCGATGATGCCGGCCCGGGTTTCGAAGGTGAGGCGGCCGTCGGCGCCGGTGACCCGTTGGACGAAGCGGGCGAAGCAGCGGGCGCCGTTGCCGCACATCTCGGCCTCGCTGCCGTCGCTGTTGTAGAACTGCCACGCCCAATCGGCCCGACCGGTGCGGGAGGGTTCCAACAGCAGCACGCCGTCGGCGCCCACGCCCCGGTGACGGTCGCACAGGCGGATGACCTGCTCGGGTGTGAGGCGCCATTGGCCTGAACGGTTGTCCAGCAGGATGAAGTCGTTGCCGGCACCGTTCATCTTGGTGAACTCCACTAGCACGGCCCCGAGGTTAATGCGGCGGTTGCGCCCGGCAAGGTTGAAAGTCGTTTCCCGGCAAGGGGAAGGGGACTTTCCGGCCTTCGCCAGTGTGCGGCAGGCTTCCCGCCTCCTCGGCGCCGGCCGGGAGAGCTCGCGGGCTCGGGCGCTTGCGTCGTGGAGTGCTGCCGCCCACTGCGGCCTTCCAAAGCGCCGGAGGGCCGGCGCACTCCCAAAGCAGCTTCCAGCCTGCAGGTGCCGGGATGGGGGAGCTGGCGGGCGCAGGCGCTTGCGTCGTGGAGTGCTGCCGCCCCCGGCAGCCTTCCAAAGCGCCGGAGGGCCGGCGCACTCCCAAAGCAGGCTTCTGGCCTGCAGGTGTCGGGATGGGGGAGCTGGCGGGCTCGGGCGCTTGCGTCGTGGGGTGCTGCCGCCCCCTGCGGCCTTCCAAAGCGCCGGAGGGCCGGCGCACTCCCAAAGCAGGTTTCCGGCCTGCAGATGCCGGGGTGGGGGAGCTGGCGGGCTCGGGCGCTTGCGTCGTGGGGTGCTGCCGCCC
>RFJD01000520.1 GCA_003695015.1 Verrucomicrobiota bacterium
CGCGCCCACCAGCGTGTTGCCGCCGGTGAGCGAGAAGCCGAACAGCTTGGGATCGACCTCGCCACACATGGCGAGCCGCGGGTTGCTGCGATTGTAGATCTCGAGGATCAACGCCAACGTGTGTTGTCCGAGCAACAGCAGCGCTTCGCGATTGAAGTCGGTTGCCGCATCCGGGTTCGCTTCGAGGAAGCGGGCCACGTCGGGCAGGTTCAACAGCGCGGCCAACACCGACACCTGCTCCGGCTGCGACAGCAGGGCGCCGCTGCCGGGCGGACCGAAGAACGCGGTCAACGGCAAGCTGCTGGTGTCGCCCAAGCGATGTCCGGCGGCATCCTGGATGAACGCGCGGATGATCGGTTCGGCCTGGGCCAGCACATCGCCACTGAGGTTGTTGATGAACGTGGCCAGCGCTTCGAGCGTGCCGGTGACGCACTCATCGCAACCCAGCGTCGCGTCGAGATGGCCGAGCGCCAGCGGTCCGAGCGCCACGCGCACGCCGCCGCAGAGGCTCGGGTTGGGCAGGCCGTTGGTGTCGGTCAACGAGTAGAAAAACTCGCCCGTGCCGACCGGGATGCCGAACAGATTCACGCTGCCGAGAATGCCCGCGCTGCCGGTGGTGGAGACGACCGCACCGCCGGTGGCACTGAGCGCGGCCGAGATGGGCGTCCAACTGAAAGTGCCCTTGAGTTGGATGGTGACATCCACGCACGGCACACCGGCGTAAGCGGCTTCGTAGATCGCTTCCAGCGGTGTCCGTCCTTCGCCCGCGGCGGCCTGCAAGGCCAGTTGCGTGGTCCCGGCCAGCGCATCGCGCATGGCTGCCAGGCTGTTGTCAATGAATGCATTGATCCCGGCCGCTTGCTCGGCCGGCATGCCCGCTGGCGGCCGCGGAATCAGGCTGTCAATGAAGACCATGGTGGCGTCGGTGAATTGGCCGGCCACATCCGCCGCGCTGCCGCTCACGTCGATGTTCGCGGCTTCGAGGATCATGTCCACGGTCTCGCGGTCGAGCGAACTGAACTTGAAGATCACCCGCTCGCGGTAGGCGCCGTCGTAGTTCTCGGGCGATGGCGCCTCGGCCACCGAGGGATGCCGCTGGCAAAGCAGGTTGAGGGTGGCCGGCGGGCAGTCGCCGGTTGGGCAGGGCACCTCGGCGCCGCCGGTCTCGGATTTCAACGCGCGTCGGGCCACGCCGTTTTCCGCGGTGGCGCGCAGGGTTTGGAAGTAGTCCGGCGCCTCGCGTCGGAGGGTTTCGCGCAACGCCTTCTCCTCCTCGTGCCGCGCCTGCATCTCGGCCAACTCGGCCCAGGTCAACACCGGCAGATCGGAAACGCGCGGCCCCGTCCACACCGAGGGAGCCGGGCTCACACGCTTCGGCGCGCGAAACGCGGCCAGGCTGGGCGCCGGAACGACCGCATCCGGCGGTGTGCCATCTTCGTTCAGATTGAGGAACGTCTTGAAATCGCACGGGTCGCCGAACTGGTTGCCGAAATAGACGCCGCCTTCCGCGCCGGTCAGGAGGATGCCGCCGAGCGATCCTCCGTCGAGCGGGATGCCCGCCGGGCCCGCGTTGGCCTTGAGGCAAAGACCGATGAGGCCGTCGAGTCGCGTGGCCACGATGGCCTTGACCGCCACTCCGTTGAAACCGCCGCCCACCGTGCCGGCGAAGTAAAGCTCCTCAGGGTTCTGCAGGTTGCCAACCGCGAGTCCGCCGCTCAGCCCGGCCAGGTCGCCGATACTCAGGTTTTCCAGCGTGAGCGCGAACGTGTTGAGGCTGAAATTCGGCAGGCCGGCGTAGCCGTTGGGCAGGCCGATCTGCACGTTTTCCACCGCGCCAAACAAGCGCGGCACGTCCGGTGACTCCGCATCCGGCGAGCTGAGCGACACGTTCACCTCGCCGCTCACCGTGAAGAGGAGGTTGGTCGGCGCGAACAACTGGTTCAGCGGCAGTCCCGGCGTCAGGAACATCACGCTGCCGGCGGTCAGTCGAAGCGGCAACAACTCCTGCCCGAGCAACGCGAGTTGGGTGCCCTCGCGGAAGCCGAGGCTTTGCACGGAGAACGCGGGCTCGAAGTTGTTTTCGTCGGCGACGCCGTCGAATACGAACCGCGCGTTCTGGAGGCCAAAGTAGATGAAGTCCGGACTGCCCAGCGCGCCGTTCACCTCGACTTCAAACGGCGTCTGCGGCGAGAGCTGGAACAGATTGGGCAGGTTCAGCAAGCGCACCTTGGCCAGGCTGTTGGGATCAGTGTCGGGAATGCCGTTCGCGTCCACGCCCAACAACGCAAAGCCGCTCGATCCGCCCAGCTTCAATCGTCCGCTGAACTCCACGCTGTCGAGCACGAAGGTGGGGAAGTCCGCCAGGTTCCAACTGAAGCTGCCGGCCGTGGCGAAGCCGAAGGCGCCGTTGTTGTCTTCGTCGAACAACGTGTCCGCGGTGAACACGCCGCGCACGCCGCCGGTCACGGTGAACATGGTGCTGAGTTGGCCGTTGCCCAGTTCGGTCGAGGTGAAGCTCAGCAGGCTGCCCGAAAGCAGATCGAGATCAAACGCGTCGAGATCGACCACGCGCAGGTCGTTGCTCACGCCAATGGCCGCGGCCTCCGGGAAGCCGTCCACGCGCCAGTTTTGGCCCGAAAGCGTGATGAACGACAGCCGGTTCTGGCTGGGATCCGAGGCGTCCTTGCCGGGGAAAGGCAGCCCCAGCGAGCCTTCCATCTGGCGCAAGACCGGGAATTGATCCGCGAAGAACTCAAGCTGACAGGTGACGAGCTTGATCTCCGACCCTTGCAGCCCCGGAACGCCGAACCGCAACGGCGGCAGTTCGAAAACCACGGGTTGCGGTCCCGGCGGCGCGGCGCTCAAACC
>RFJD01000521.1 GCA_003695015.1 Verrucomicrobiota bacterium
CAGGCCGACAGCTCAGCGGGGAGATGAAAGCCGTTTGAACGCTTGCGTCTTGGAGTGCTGCCGCCCTCTGCAGCTTTCCAAAGCGCCGGAGGACCGGCGCCGTCCAAAAACAACCGTAGCGCAGCTTTCCGGGTTGGAGCATGAACCACCTGTTCCCGCCGGTTCATCAGCCGCCGGGCGGGGGCGAGCTCAGTCGCACTTCCCGCGTCTCCCCCGCCAGTTCGTGTTCGGTCACAGCCCCGCCCGGCCACACAACCCGCAACCGATTCCACCCCGGCCGGCGCGCCAGCACCACCGTGGGCGCGTCCGCCGACCACCACCCGCCCCCGAGGCGAACCTCCGTGGCCGGCCCCCATTGCCGGCCGTCCCCTACCCGCACCACCGCGCCCACGGCCCAGGGATTGCCCGGCCCTGCCGTCAACGCCACCCGCAGGCCCGGCCGACCCTGCCGGTTGCGCAAAAGCACCGTCGGCCCGCCGTTTTGTCCGACCGCCAGTTCCGGTCGGCCGTCCTGATCCCAATCCGCCACGGCCACGCCGCGTCCTTCGCCCGGAATCCGGAAGCCCGCCTCGCGCGCGGCCACCGGAGTGAAGGCGCCCCGCCCATCGCCCTTCAGCAACAGGCCGAACCCCGCATCCTGGCGCGGCAGCTCGGGCCGCACGGCGAAAAAGTTCTGCGCCAAGAACAGGTCCACCACGCCGTTGCCGTCGAAGTCCGCGGCCCCGATGCCGAAGATCGGCGTCCATTGGGCTTGGGCCGGCAACGGCCGCCACTCGAAACGGTCGCCCCGGTTGAGGAACACGCCGGAGGCCAGGTTGACCGCCTCGACGCGCCGGGCGGGTCGGGGCAATGCGTCCAGAACTTGCCGGATCGGGGCTTCGCTGAAGGCGCGGTGCGTGGGGAAAACGCTTCGCAGGATGGGAAAGGCCCGGGCCAGTGACGTGAGAGAGCGCCGCGGCGCTTCATGGCCGGCTTCGGGAACCCAGCAAGCCTCGATCAGGTCCACGGTCCCCTGGTCGAAAAAGTCGGCAAAGTACAGTCGCAACGGGTGGACGACGCTCGCCGCGTAGTCGGAGTTGAGCCCCCAATTGCCGGCCACCAGGTCCATCCGGCCGTCGCCGTTCACGTCCGCCGCCTGCAACCCCTGCCACCAACCGGTCCATCCGTTCAGCCGGTTGACCGGCGCGCCTTCCAAGGGCGGGTCCCACGGCGCCAGACGCCCTCGTTCGTTCCGGAAAAGCTTCAGCGGCCCCCATTCACAAGCCAGCGCCAGTTCGGGGAAGCCGTCGCCGGTCAAATCGGTCCACACCGCGGCGTTCACCAAGCCGACGCCCGCCAACAGCTCCCGCGCCTCCGCATCCTCCCGCCACTCGCCGTTTTGCCGACGAAACAAGCGCGAGGAAGCCGGCTCCGGGTAACGCCCCGGAATCACCTGCCCGCCGACGAACAGGTCCAGGTCCCCGTCGGCATCCACGTCCGCCAAGGCCAAAGGCCCGACGGCCGCCTCGGCCGTGGGGATGAGATCGCGCCAACGCCCGTCAGCGGCCGACCAGGCCCGGACGGCCGCGCCGCTGATCCGGCCGTCTTCATAGTGGCTGGCCCCAGCCAGCAGCTCGACCCGTCCATCCGACGCGGGGAGCGGCAGCAGCGTGGTCAGGTCGCGCCCGACGGGAGGGCTGTTGGCTGCGGTGGCGAGGAGTTTCCACGCCCCGCCCTGGCGATCGAGAACACCCAGACGCCCGCCGCGTCCGCTGCCAACCGCCAGTTCCTCCCGGCCGTCGGCGTCGAAGTCGGCCCAAGCCAGCCCCGGTCCGCCGGTCGAGAACTGCCGGTGCAACAGCGGTTGGCGGAGGTAGTCGGGGAAGAACTCCTCGTGGTGCCGGCGCCCCGGAGGGGTTGTCACTTCCTCGAACCAGTGAGCCGACGGCGACTCCCGCGAGGCAGGCGGCGCCGGGGCGGGGTTCGATTCCGCGTATCGGACGGTCAGCGTCCGGCCCGGAGGAACGGCCTCGACGCGGCTGAACCGGCCGTCGGGCCAGAACACCTCGACCTTCAATCGCGCCTCCGGTGAACCGGCCGCGAACACGGCCAGCGGTTGGTCGCCGCTCAGGTAACGCCCGCCGGCCAAGATTTCCTTCTCTTGGACCGGGACCGGGCCGCCGGTGACGCGGATGCGGGCGCCGACGCCCGCCCGGTTCGCCGGTGGCCCTTCGAGCCGGACCGCCAGCCGCGGAGCGGCGGTGACGTTCCGGTAGAGTAAGGGCCCGCCTTGGAGAGTGTTGAGGGCGACGTCCAAGTCGCCGTCGTTGTCGAGGTCCGCCAGCGCAAGGCCGGTCGAGACGTTGGTGGCGGCAAAGCCCCACGCCTGGCTGCGGTCTTCGAAGGTCAGGTCGCCCCGATTGCGCCAGGCGATGTTCGGGCTCAGGTAGGGCGGGTAGGCAAGGATGTTGGTCCGCGACGCCTCGACGGTTTGGGGGCCGGCGGCTCGCAGGCGTTCGTGGGTGTCCTTGTCCTGGACGTCCCGGACCATGCCGTTGACCACCAGCAGGTCTTCGTAGCCGTCCAAGTCCACGTCCACGAAGGCCTGGCTCCAGGTCCAGTCCGAGGCCGCCACGCCGGCGTAGGCGGCGATTTCCGCCCAAGTGCCGTCGCCCCGGTTCCAGAACAGCGTGTTGCGCACGACCCCCGGACGGTCATCCACCCGCCCGGGCTCGGGAACTTGGAGTGTCAGGCCGGTCGCCTGCCGCAAGCGCACCCGGTGGTCCCGCGGCCACATCTCGGTGACGAAAAAATCCAGGCGGCCGTCCCGGTCGATGTCCGCGAAGTCCACGCTCATCGCCGAGAAGCTCTCGTGGCGCATCGCTTCCCACGAAGCCAGCCGGAACCGCCGGCCGCGTTCGTTGAACCAGAGCCGGTCCGGGGTCTGGAAATCGTTGGCCACGTAGAGATCGGGAAAGCCGTCCTGGTCGATGTCCCGAAACTGGGCCGTCAGCCCGAAGTCCAACGGCGCTTCGACCGGCCGGCCCTCGGCATCCACGAAGTTCTCCCCGCTCCACGGCAGGGCGAGGAACCGGCCAGAACCGTCGTTGAGCAACAACAGGTCCGGCTCGCCCACCTCGATGATCCGGCCGTTTTCCCAGCGAAGCCGCCCGGCCATCGGACCGGTGAACTCCCAGCGCCCGTCCACCAATCGCATTTCGGCCCGGCCGGAAGACCGGATGAAGGACCGCTCGCCGTAGTTGGCCAAGTAGAGATCCAGATCCCCGTCCCGGTCCACATCCGCCAGGGCCATCGTTGTCGTGCCGAAACGCGACCTCAGCCCCGCCGTGGCGGTGGCGTCCCGGAACCGGCCGTGGCCGTCGTTGAGGAAGAAATGCACCCCGCCCCCCAGACTGGCGACCAGCAGCTCCGGAGCGCCGTCGCCGGTCACGTCGGCCAACACCGCCCCGGTGCAATGGGGATGCGGCTGGGTGAGACCGGCTTGGGCGGTCACGTTGGTGAACCGCCAGCCGCCCAGGTTGCGGTACAGGGCGTTGGTCCCGGCGATCGCGCAGAAGTACAGGTCGCACCAACCGTCGCCGTCGAAATCCCCCGCCGCCACGCCGGAGCCGTTGGCCAGATTGACGTTGCCGACCAGCAGCCGATCCGGCAGCAGGTTGACGAAGTCCAAACCGGCCTCGGCGCCGGGGATTTCGCGGAAACCGACGGTTTCCTCGACGCCTGCTGTCCCCGGGGCGGCCGCGACAACCAGCAGCAGCGGGAGCCCTATCGTTGCCATGGTCGCGACGCCCCGCCAACCGGTGAAAGGCATTCGATGGCAAGGCGGGCCGCCCGTGGGGGCGCTCCCTCGCCCGTTCAATTCCCGGTGGTGCATGCCGCTCGCCTACCCCGAACCCGCCCCCGGCGCCAGTGTTTTCTTCTTCTCCCCGGCGGCTCGCTCGCCTGGAAATGCCGGGCAACAACCCTTTGGGTGCGGAACGCCGTTTCTCAGGGGCGAAGCGCCGGTTTTCCGGGGCGAAACGCCAAAAAACCTTGCCAGCCGCAGCGGCCTGCCCCACCCTGTTCGCCAGTTGCCACAGGAAAGAAGGTCTGACGACAGGCACGCCTGCCCTCGCGCCAAGGGTGCGGGAAAGGCGACGTCACAGTGGCAACGGACAAACGACAGGCAACCTCAACCGTAACCAAACGAAAGCCATGCAGAGACGCAAGAAGAGCTCCCTGGCGCTCGCCGCGGCCGTGGTGAGCCTCGGGCTGGCGTCGCCCTCCCTCTTCGGATTCGGAGGCGGCTACAGCCTGGGCATCAACTTCGGCGCGGACGAGCCCAATGGCGCCGGCGACGGGACCCTTAATCCCGGCGACATCGCCGGCATCACCGAGGCAGCCCAAGCGAACTGGAACAACACCAGCGGCGCCACGGGCACCCTCGACAACCTCGTCCTCGACAACAAAGGCACCGCCGTCCCCTCCTCGGCCAGTGTGCAGTGGAGCGCCAACGGCAGTTGGTCCACCACCGGCCGCGGCGAGGAGAACAACGGCTTCCCCGCCGGTCCCGACCGCACCCTGATGATCGGGTACCTGGACACCGGGGCGCCCACGACCACCACGGTCACCATCTCCAACATCCCTGCGGAACTCACCGACTCCGGCTACAACGTCGTCCTTTATGCCTTGGGCGGCGTGGCCGATCGCGGCGGCGGCTACTGGCTGGAAGCACCGGACGGCACGCCCCTCTCGGACGTCAAGCTGGTCACGGCCCCCTCCAACCCCGGCGAGTACATCGAGGATCCCGGCGAGGACCACAACGACACCGGCAATTACGTGGTCTTCTACGGCCTCAGTGCCCCCACGTTGGTGATCAAGGCCTCGACCGACTTCGGCTACGGTTATGGCGGCACCCAGCGGGCGCCCCTCAACGCCGTCCAGCTCGTCCAGATCACCGGCGAAAGCGCCCCGGTCTTCCGGAGCCCCAGCGGCGATGGCGCCGGATTCGTCCTCAACATCGACGACTTGGGCGACGCCGTCGTGGCCCCCTCCACGGTCACCGTCAAGCTCGACGGCGCGGACATCACCCCCACCGTCAACAAATCCGGCACCCGGACGACGGTCAGTTACGATGTCTTCGCCTCCGAGGGCCGGTTCCTGCCGGCCAACTCAACCCACGACGTGGAGGTCACCCTGAAGACGACCGACAACCGGACCTTCACCCAGGCGCTCCAGCTCTCGGTCGGCGCCTACAACACGATCGGTCCGGAGTACAAGATCAGCTCGGCGAGTGATCCGGGCATGAACGTGGGGACCTACCAGACCCAGGAGGTGCCGCCCTATCTGAACTCGACCGCC
>RFJD01000522.1 GCA_003695015.1 Verrucomicrobiota bacterium
AGAAGGCGAAGTCCACCCGGATCGAAACCAGGTTGGCGTCGCTGACCTCGGCCGTGAAGTCGTTCTGCGTGTAGATGAGCCCTTCGAGGGAAACCGCCACGTTGGCACGCGGAAGCATTTTCACGCCGACGACCACCCGGCCCTGATCGCTGGTGGTGGCCCCCATGTCGTAGCTGACGCTCTCATAGCGAACGTTGGGCACCATCCAGGGGAACAGGAAGTAGGAGACCTGCGCCATCCAAGCGTCGGAATCGACGCTGCCGGCCCCGACCCCATAGGGATCGTCGTTGGTGCCGAACAGATACAGGCCGTCCACCCGCAGGTCGCCCCAAGCAAACAGGGCGCCAAAAGCCGCCCGCCAGAAGGCATCCTGGCCGCCGGCCACGGCTCCCCATCCGCGGTAGCCAAAGGCCGAGAGCATCAGGTAGGTCTCACCCCCGGTGGAGGAGGTGGGAGTGACCTGGCCTTCGCCTTCGTTGGTGGGACTGGAACCATCGAACCCACGACCACCGATCTTGTAACTCAGTTGGCCGTAGAAATCCTTCTCGGCGTTCTTGCCGTCGCCTTCCACCACGCCCGCCGTGTAAAGCCAGTGCCGACCGAAGCCGAAGATCTCGGCTCCCGGCTGGTCGTCCCGCAGACGCCAGCGGTTCGCGCTCCCGGGAATCCGGTAGTTGGCGAACAGGTAGTGCTCCTTGGTGTACCGCTGGTAGTCGCGCGTGGTCAGGAGGCCGAAGCTGTCCATGCCCAGGTTGCCGACCCGCACGTTCAACAGGTTCTCAGGACCGCCCAGCGTGCTCAGGACCCGGTGCAGTGTGATCCACGCGCCGGCCCCCCATTCGCCTTCGCCCGGCTCGTACTCCAACTCGGCGTAGAAGGACACGTTGTTGCCAAAGGCGCCCCCGGCGAGGAACTCCACCTCGTGCGGGATGTCGAAGCTGTTGCTGGGATCGGCCTTGCCCCCGGCGTCAATGTTGTAATCCATCAACGCCCGCATGCTGATGGGCGGCAGCCCGGGAATGTCGGAAGGCCAGATGGCCTTGGGAAAAAGCCGCTTGTAGGCTTCGGCACCCATGCTCACCGGCTCGTCCTTGATGTAGCTTTCGTCGTCCACAAATCGGAAGCCGTTCAGACGGAAGGACTCGCCCACCGAGTTCAACCGGGGGAAGGCTTCGTGGCAGGTGACGCAACTGGTTTGGTACTTGCGCGAGAAAGCGGGCAGGGCCCGCGCGTTTGGGGTGCAGAGGCCGACGCCCAGGCCGGCCACGATCAGCAGACTGACAGTTTTGGGACTGGTCTTCATGGATGTGCTACCTCCGTTGGGTTGGATGTGCGGGTCGGGTGACAAAGGCGGGACCGGGGATGTCGTTCGCGAATGGAAGATCGGCCGGGGTCTCCAGCCGTCGGGGCAGGTTGGCTCAGCGTGCAGTCCTCCCTGTTCCGGCGGGCTGGGGCGCACCCACGGCTCGTCGGCCACTCCAACCGGACTCGGTCCCATGGCCTTTGCCTGTGCATGCAGACAACCGGCTTCTAACAACAACGGCACAAGCCGTCAATAGTGATTTTCATATTTTTCTTCATCATCGCCGATAGGTGAACACCTGTGTTCCCTTCGACCTCGTTTTTCCCACGCCAAACCCGCCGCTGGACGCCCCCTCCACCACCGCCTGCGTCTCCCCAAACCCGGACGTGCATGGCCATGGTCGATCCCCTACACTGGCCGGCGTGATCAGAACCAACAGAACTGCTCCGCCCCTGCGTTTCCGGTGTTACCGAACCGCCTGGGTGGCTGCCGCCACCGTGGTGGGACTGGCCCGAATCCACGCTGTCGAGCCTTCGCCACCACCCCGGGCCGCGCGCTCGGTCCACTTGGGTTGGCAGGCGCCGGAGGGACGGGGCTTTTACCTGGAACTGACCGTCCGGCAATCCACCGCCGGCAGCTACTTCATGGCCTGCGGATGGAACACCGGCTATTTCGGGATCCAGGAGCTGAACTCCCCGACGAACAAGGTGGTCCTGTTCTCGGTCTGGGACCCGACCCGCGGCAATGACCCGAACGCCGTGCCCGAGGAACAGCGGGTTCAGGTCTGGCACAGCGATCCGGATGTGCGCATCCGGCGGTTCGGCGGGGAAGGCACCGGCGGCCAGTGCATGTGGCGCTACCGTTGGCAGGTCGGCCAGACCTACCGGTTTTTCCTGCGGGCCGATCCGAGCGGCGATCGCACCGCCTACTCGGCCTACTTCTGGATCCCGGAGGAAAACCGCTGGAAGCACCTGGCCACCTTCCGCACCCGCACCGGCGGGCAATGGCTCCGCGGCTATTACTCCTTCATCGAGGACTTCCGCCGCGACCGCCGCAGCGTCCGGGACGTGCGGCGGGCGGAGTTCGGCAACGCGTGGATCATCGACCCGCAGGGCCGGTGGCATCGCGTCACTCGCGCCCGGTTCACTGCCTCGGGGGCGAGTTGGGAATCGCGGGACAACATCGACGGCGGCGTCACGGGCGACCGGTTTTTCCTGGAAACCGGCGGCGAGGACCGGCCGCATCCGGCGTTGCGATCCTTCTTCGAGCAACCGAACGCCCCGGAGCAGCCGCCGAAGGACCTCGGCCCGTTGCTGGCGGTCCGGCCGTTCGACATCCCGTTGCTGGATCTGGCCCCACGGCGGGACCTGCAGGTGGTCGTCGATCGCGAACCCGGCCAATACCTCGGCCATCCGAGCACCTGCCTGCTGGAGGACGGCCGGACGATCCTGTGCGTTTACCCCAAGGGGCACGGCCGGGGGGCGATCGTGTACAAGCGCAGCGAGGACGGCGGGTTGACTTGGAGCGAGCGCCTCCCCACCCCGCCTTCATGGGCGACCAGCAAGGAAACGCCGACCATCCATCGCGTGGTCGATGCCCATGGCAAGCGCCGGTTGATCCTTTGGTCGGGGCTGTACCCGGCGCGGCTGGCGGTTTCCGAGGACGACGGACGGACGTGGTCGGAGTTGCGGCCCGTTGGTGACTGGGGCGGCATCGTGGTGATGGGCAGCGTGGTGCCGCTGCGTGACCGGCCCGGCCATTACTTGGCCATGTTCCATGACGACGGCCGCTTTTTTCAGGCCGAGCCGCAGGTCCAAAACCCGCGCGTCATGACCCTCTATCAGACCTTCAGCGAGGACGGCGGCCTGACGTGGAGCCGGCCGGAAGCCATCTTCGCCAGCTCGGAAGTTCACCTGTGCGAACCGGGTGTGATCCGCTCACCCGACGGCTCGACCCTGGCCGCCCTGCTGCGCGAGAACCGGCGCGTGCGGTTGTCGCACGTGATCTTCAGTCGGGACGAGGCCCGCACGTGGTCGGCCCCGCGCGAGTTGCCCCGGGAATTGACGGGCGACCGTCACACGGGCGTGTACGCGCCGGACGGCCGGCTGTTCATCAGCTTCCGCGACATGGCGCCCGGCTCGCCGACTTGGGGCGACTGGGTCGGCTGGGTCGGCACCTGGGAGGATCTCGTCGAAGGACGGCCCGGCCAGTACCGCGTCCGGCTCATGGACAACCGCCATCGAAGCGATTGCGCCTATCCGGGGGTGGTCTGCCTGCCCGATGGCACGATCGTCACGACCACCTACGGTCACTGGGTCGAGGGGGAGAGCCCGTTCATCGTGACGGTGCGGTTTCGGCTCGAGGAGTTGGATCGGTTGGCGCGGAACGGTCCCTGGGGCGTGCAACCGGCCGACCACTCGAA
>RFJD01000013.1 GCA_003695015.1 Verrucomicrobiota bacterium
ATCGGCGCTCCGTTTCGCCTGATGGCGGGACCGGCGCGAAAAACGATCCGAATTCGCGATGCCAACGATTAACCAGCTCGTCCGGAAAGGACGCTCCAAAGTCAAGACCAAGAGCAAATCCCCTGCCTTGCAGGGGGCGCCCTTCCGTCGTGGTGTCTGCCTGCAGGTCATGACCCGCACCCCCAAGAAGCCCAACAGCGCCATGCGCAAGGTCTGCAAGGTGCGGCTCACCAACGGGTACGAGGTCATCGCCTACATCCCGGACGAGGGCCACAACCTCCAGGAGCACTCCATCGTCCTGATCCGTGGCGGCCGCGTGAAGGACCTCCCCGGCGTCCGCTACCACGTGGTGCGCGGCACGCTGGACGCCACCGGCGTCGAGAAGCGCCGCAACAGCCGCTCCAAGTACGGCGTCAAGCGCCCGAAGCAGGCCAAGGCCAAGTAAGGAGACCCGCCCATGTCACGCCGTCGTCGAGCCGTCAAACGCCCCGTCACCCCGGACCCCAAGTTCCGGTCCGCCACCGTCGCCCGGTTGATCAACATGGTGATGAAGTGGGGCCAAAAGAGCGTCGCCCAGCGCATCGTCTATTCCGCCATGGACGAACTGGCCCGGCGCAATCCCGAGGCCGACCCGTTGGAGATCCTCCAGCGGGCGGTGGACAACGCCAAGCCGCGGCTGGAGGTCAAGCCCCGCCGGGTCGGCGGCGCCACCTACCAAGTGCCCCTCGAGGTGCCGGCCGACCGCCAGACCTCGCTGGCGCTGCGGTGGATCGTGCGGTTCGCGGACGCCCGCAAGGGCATCCCGATGTGGAAGGCTTTGGCCAACGAAATCATGGACGCCTACCAGGGGCAGGGCAGCGCCATCCGTCGGCGCGACGAGGTGCATCGCATGGCCCAAGCCAACAAGGCCTTCGCCCATTTCAGGTGGTAAACCCGAATGCATGAGTAGCGGCCCGCGGCCGGATGGCCCGGGCGCTTTTGTTCCCTGAGTGACTGAAACGACAACAATCCGACCGATGCCGGCCGTGATGGAAAAGATCCAACCCGTCAATTCGCCGAAGCGGCCCTACCCGATGGAGCGCACGCGCAACATCGGCATTGCCGCTCACATTGACGCGGGCAAGACCACGGCCACCGAACGCATTCTCTTCTACACCGGCCTCATCCACCGGATGGGCGAGGTGCACGAGGGCACCACCGTCACCGACTGGATGGAGCAGGAGCGCGAGCGCGGCATCACCATCACCTCCGCCGCCACCACCTGTTATTGGACCCAGAAGGAGGACGGCTGCCCGAAGTTGTTCGAGGGGCTAGGCCATCGCATCAACATCATCGACACCCCCGGCCACGTGGACTTCACCGCGGAGGTCGAGCGGGCCATGCGGGTGTTGGACGGCGCAGTGGCGGTTTTCTGCGGCGTGGCTGGCGTGCAGCCGCAATCCGAGACCGTCTGGCGCCAGGCCACCAAGTACCGCGTGCCCCGGATCGCTTTCGTCAACAAGATGGACCGCGTGGGGGCGGACTTCGACGCCGTGGTCCAGGAGCTGCGGCAGAAACTCGGCGCCTACGCCTGGCCGGTTTACATCCCCATTGGCAGCGAAGACCAGCTCCGCGGCGTCATCGACGTCGTCGCCCAGAAGGCCATCCTCTACGGCAGTGACGAGCTGGGCTCCAGCTACGAGGTCGCCGAAATCCCGGAGGAGCTGCGCGACCGGGCCCAAGCCGCCTTGGCCGAGCTGATCGACGCCGTGTCCAACAAGGACGACGAGGTCGCCGAGCTGGTGATCGAGGACAAGCCGGTGGACGCCCTGACCCTCAAGCGCGCCATCCGCCGGCTGACCTGCCGACTGGAGATGGTGCCCGTGCTCGGCGGGTCGGCTTTCAAGAACAAGGGGATCCAGCCGCTCATCGACGCCATCGTCGATTACCTCCCCTCGCCCTTGGACATTCCGCCGGCCACCGGCCAGAAGGCCGATGATCCGGAGGAACTGGTCGAAGTGAAGGCCGATGACCATGCCCCGCACTGCTCCCTGGCCTTCAAGCTCTGGAGCGATCCCTACGTGGGCAAGCTGGTGTTCATCCGCGTTTACCGGGGCATGCTCCAGAAGGGCGACACCATCATCAACACCCGCACTGGCCGGCGGGAGCGGGTCAGCCGCCTGATGATGGTGCAGGCCGACAAACGGATCGACGTGGACACGGTCTTCGCCGGCGACATCGCCGCCTTGGTGGGGGTCAAGAACATCAGCACCGGCGACACGCTTTGCAGCCGGCAGGAGCGGATCATGCTCGAGCCGCCCACCTTCCCCGAGCCGGTGATCTCGATGGCGGTCGAGCCCCAGAGCAAGGCGGACCGCGACCGGCTCAACGAGGGGTTGCAACGCCTCTCCGAGGAGGACCCCACCTTCCGGGTGTTCACCAACGAGGAGACCGGCCAGTTGATCATCGCCGGCATGGGCGAGCTGCATTTGGAGATCATTCGCGACCGGCTGTTCCGGGAATTCAAGGTCCAGGCCAACGCCGGCGCCCCCCAGATCGCCTATCGGGAGACCATCACCCAGCCGGCCGACGGCGAGGGGAAGTTCGTCCGCCAGACGGGCGGCCGCGGCCAGTACGGGCATGCGGTCATCAAGATCGAGCCCAACGAGCGCGGCAAAGGCGTGGCCATCGAGAACAAAATCGTTGGCGGCGTCATCCCGAAAGAGTACATTCCCGCCGTCATCGCCGGCCTGCAGGAGGCCATCGCCAGCGGCGTGCTGGCCGGCTACCCTCTGGTGGACCTCAAGATCCAAATCGTTGACGGGACGTACCACGAGGTTGACTCCAGCGAACTGGCGTTCAAAATGGCCGGCATCTTCGCGTTGAAGGACGCGGTTCGGAAGGCCGGCCCCATCCTGCTGGAGCCGGTGATGAAGGTGGAATGCACCACGCCGGAAGAGTATCAGGGTGACATCTTGGGCGACCTGAACCGCCGGCGCGGCAAGATCGTCAGCATCGAGGCCAAGAGCAATGCGACGATCATCCACGCCCATGTGCCGCTGGCGGAAATGTTTGGCTACGCCACGGCCATCCGGTCGTTGTCCCGGGGGCGCGCCTCCTACTCGATGGAGCCGCACTCCTTCGAGCCGGTGCCCGCCAACTTGGCGGCCGCCATCCTGGACAGCGCCGTGCCCAAGGCAGCCCGAAGCTGAGGATTGACGCGCTATGGCAGCACAGAGAATTCGAATTCGATTGAAGACGTACGATCACCGCGTGATCGACCAGTCGGTCCGCGAGATCGTCGAGACCGTCAAGCGGAGCGGCGCCCGGGTGGCCGGCCCCGTGCCGCTGCCCACGCGCATCGAGCGCTTCACGGTCAACCGCTCCCCGCACGCCGACAAGAAGTCCATGGAGGCGTTCGAGATGCGCACGCACAAGCGGCTGCTGGACATCATCGAGCCCACCGCCAAGACGGTGGACGAGCTCAAGAAGCTCAACCTCCCCGCCGGCGTGGACATCACCATCAAGATTTGACGCCATGGTTGGCCTCATTGGACAAAAACTGGGACAGACCCGGGTCTTCGACCCCGATGGCAACGTGGTGCCGGTCACCGTGGTCAAGGCCGGGCCCAACCACGTGCTCCAGGTCAAGACGGTCGAGACCGACGGCTACAACGCCGTTCAGCTCGGGTTCGGGGAGCAGAAACCCCACCGGCTGACCAAACCCCTCCTGGGCCACCTCAAGAAGCACGGCGGGGCCATCGTCCGGAAGATCAAGGAGTTCCGCGACTTCTCGCTCGAGGTCACCCCGGGCAAGACCATCGGTGTGGACGTTTTCGAGGTGGGCGACCGCGTGGACGCCATCGGGATCACCAAGGGGCGCGGCTTCCAGGGAACCGTGAAGCGTTACGACTTCGGGGGCGGTCCCAACTCCCACGGCAGCAAGGGCTGGCACCGCCGGCCGGGCGCCATCAGCGCCGGCACGTGGCCGGGCCACGTGGTCAAGGGCAGTCCCATGCCCGGCCACATGGGCCAGGTCCGCCGCACCGTCCAAAACCTCGAGGTGATTCGGGTGGACACCGACGAGCAGCTCCTGCTGATCAAAGGGGCGATCCCCGGGGCTCCCGGCGATTTCGTGATCATCCGCGAGGCCAAGAAGATGCACAAGGCCCGCGCCCAGGCGAAACACGCACTCCGCACCGCCGAGCGCGAGGAACGCGCCGAGGCCCGCGCCAAGGCCAAGGAAAAGGGCAGGCGGCGGAAGTAACCTTATTCGCAACGTTCCATGAAACTGACCGTCAGGGATCAAAACGGCGCCAATGTGGGCGAGGTCGAAGTCGGCTTCGAACTCGTGCCCGAGGAGAAGGGCCTGCAGGCCGTGCACGACGTCGTCGTGGCCCACCGGGCGGCCTGCCGCCAAGGCACCGTCTCCACCAAGACCCGGAGCACCGTCGCCGGCAGTGGCAAGAAACCGTGGCGGCAGAAGGGCACGGGCCGGGCGCGCGCCGGCTCCCGTCGCTCGCCGCTGTGGCGGGGTGGGGCCATCGTCCATGGCCCGCTGCCGCGCGATTACCACAAGAAGGTCAACCGGCGGACCAAGCAGCTCGCGCTCCGCAAGGCCCTCACCGAGCGTCTCAAAGAAGGCGCCGTGGTGCTGGTCCAGGAACTTTCCTTCGCCAAGCCGCGAACCAAGGACTTCGTGAAGGTGCTGGAGGCCCTTCAACTGGACGGCACGGTGCTGGTGGTGCATGCCGGCGACAACGAGCCGCTCATCCTCTCGTCCCGGAACGTGCCGGGAGTGGAAACGACCACGGGGGACCTGCTGCACACCTACGACGTCCTCTGCTTTGACAAACTCGTGTTCACCCTTGCCGCTTGGGAACGGGTGCAGGAACGACTGAAGGAATCCGCATGAGCCCCTACGACGTCATCAAGACCGCCCGGCTGACCGAGAAGGGCACGGTGCTTTCGGAGAAGTTCAACCGCTACGTGCTGGTGGTGGACCGCCGCGCCAACAAGATCCAGATCCGCAAGGCGGTCGAGGAGCTCTTCAAGGTCACCGTCACCGAGGTGCGCACCATGAACATGCGCGGCAAGAAGCGCCGCCAGCACCGCCCGGACGCCGGCCGCTCGGCGCACTGGAAGAAAGCGATCGTGACCCTCAAGAAGGGCGACCAGATCGTCCTCACCTGAAGCCGCCCGGAGGAACCCTGCCATGGCCATCAAGACTTTCAAACCCGTCACTCCCGCCAGCCGCTTCAAGACGGTGGCCTCCTTCGAGGAGATCACCAAGAAGGAGCCGGAACGGAAACTGGTCCAACCCCGCAAGAAGACCGGGGGCCGCAACTGCTACGGGCGGATCACCGCCCGGGGCATCGGCGGCGGCCACAAGCAGCGCATCCGGCTGGTGGACTTCAAGCGCAACAAACACGGCGTGCCGGCCAAGGTCGTGGCCATCGAGTACGACCCGACCCGCAGCGCCCGCCTCGCCCTTCTCGAGTATGCCGACGGCGAGCGCCGCTACATCGTGGCTCCCTTGGGCTTGCAGGTGGGGGCGCAGGTCATGAGCGGTCCGGACGCCCCACCCGAGCTGGGCAACTTCCTGCCGTTGAAGAACATTCCCACCGGCACCGAGATCCACAACGTCGAGATGTTTCCGGGCCGGGGCGGTCAGATGGTTCGCGCCGCCGGGGCGGCCGCGGTGTTGATGGCGCTGGACGGCGGTTATGCACAGGTGAAACTCCCCTCCGGGGAGATCCGCCGGGTGCATGAGAACTGCTATGCCGCCATCGGCCAAGTGGGCAACTTGGAGCACGAAAACATTTCCCTCGGCAAGGCCGGACGCGCGCGGCACCTGGGCAAACGCCCGATCACCCGCGGCGTGGCCCGCAATCCGGTGGACCACCCCAACGGCGGCGGCCAGGGTAAATCCAAGGGGGGTGGCGGCTGGCAGCAGCTCACTTCCCCGTGGGGCCTGCTGGCCAAGGGTTACCGCACCCGCCGTCGCCGGAAGGCATCCAACCGCTTCATCGTGGTGCGCCGCGATGGCCGGCCGATGAAACAGAAGTAAGCGATTCTTTGAGCCATGGGGCGTTCGATCAAAAAAGGTCCGTTCGTTGACCACCACTTGATGAAGAAGGTGCTCAAGGCCCGCGAGACGGGCTCCCGGGCGCCGATCAAGACGTGGTCCCGTCGTTCCACCATCACCCCCGAATTCGTGGGGTTGACCTTCAACGTGCACAACGGCAAGAACTTCCTGCCCGTGTTCGTCACCGAGAACATGGTGGGCCACCGGCTGGGCGAGTTCGCCCCGACCCGGACGTTCCGTTCGCACGGAGCCCACACCGCCAAGGCTGAAGCCAAGTAAGACCGCCATGGAAGTCCGCGCCATCACCCGCAACGCCCGCATGTCCCCCCAGAAAGTCCGGGAGGTGACCCGCCAGATCCAAGGCATGCCGGCCGAGCTCGCCCTGCAGACGCTGAGCTTCGTGCCGCGCAAGTCCGCCCGTCTGGTGGCCAAGACGCTCAAGTCCGCGATGGCCAACGCCGAGAACAACCACGACCTCCCCGTGGACCGGCTCCGCGTCAAGGAGGCCACGGTGGGCCCCGGCCGGACGCTGAAGCGGTTCATCCCCAAGGCGCGCGGCTCGGCGGGCCCCATTCTCAAACGCAGTTGTCACATCCGCATCGTGCTTTCGGACGAATAACGCGCATCACCCATGGGTCAGAAAACACATCCGGTCGGTTTTCGCCTCGCTGTCACCCGGGACTGGCGGTCCCGCTGGTTCGCCAACAAGAAGGAGTTCGGCGAGCTGCTGATCGAGGACCAGCGCATCCGCCAGTACCTCCGCAAGAAACTGGAGTCCGGCGCCGTGCCGCGCATCCAGATCGAGCGGGCCGCCAATCGTTGCCGCGTCACCATCCACACCGCCCGCCCGGGCGTGGTCATCGGACGCAAGGGTTCCGAGATCGACAAGCTCAAGGAAGAGCTCTCCCGCATGACCGGCAAGGAGGTCTATGTGGACATCGTCGAGGTCAAGCGTCCGGAGCTGGACGCCTACTTGGTGGCGGAGAACGTGGCCCTGCAGTTGGAACGCCGCGTTTCCTTCCGCCGCGCGATGAAACGGGCGGTGCAGCAGGCCATGGATGCCGGGGCCGAGGGCATCCGCATCCGCTGTGCCGGCCGGCTGGGCGGCGCCGAACTGGCGCGCACCGAGTCCTATCACCGCGGCCGGGTGCCGTTGCACACTTTGCGCGCGAAGATCGATTACGGTTTTGCCGAGGCCAAGACCATCTACGGCACTCTCGGAGTGAAATGCTGGATCTGCACCGGCGAGATGGAGGCCGACCAACCGGCCGCGCCGGCCGAGGGCGCCGCCGCCTGAACCTTCAGCCCGGAAGCATCACGCCATGGCCCTGATTCCCGCCCGAGTCAAATATCGCAAACAACAACGCGGCAACCGCGCCGGCACCGCGCAGCGTGGCAACACGGTCGCCTTCGGCGAATACGGCCTGCAGGCGTTGGAGCGCTGCTGGCTCTCGTCCAAGCAGATCGAGGCCGCCCGCGTGGCCATCACCCGCCACATGAAGCGGCGCGGCAAGCTCTGGATCCGCGTTTTCCCGCACAAGCCGGTGACCAAGAAGCCGTTGGAAGTCCGCATGGGCAGCGGCAAGGGCGCGGTGGATCAGTGGGTGGCGGTCATCCGGCCGGCCACGATGTTGTTCGAGGTGGACGGGGTGCCCGAGGACTTGGCCCGCGAATCCCTGCGGCTGGCGGCCACCAAGCTGCCGATGCGCACCCGGTTCGTGGCCCGGCATCCGCACGCGTGAACCCCTGAAAGTCCCAGGAGCAACCGGAACCATGAAATTCGCCGAATTGAAGGAAAAGACGATCCCCGAACTGGTGGCGTTGGGCGAGGAGCTGCGCCGGGAGCTGTTCAACCTCCGGCTGCAGAAGGCCAGCAGCCAGTTGGAGAAGACCGATCGGCTCCGGCAGTTGCGTCGGGACATCGCCCGGGTCGAAACGCGCCTGACCCAGTTGCGCCGCGGCCAGTCCTGAAACCTTTGTGGCTTTGCAGACGACCATGCCAGACACCCAGAACAAGCGCCCCCATCGGAAGGAACGCACCGGCGTCGTGGTCTCGGACAAGATGCAGAAAACCATCGTTGTCCGGGTCGAGCGGAAGGTGCGGCATCCCCGCTACAAGAAGGTGGTTCGCCGCTTCAAGAAGTTCTACGCCCACGACGAACGCGAGCAGGCCAAAGTGGGGGATTGGGTTCGCATCCAGGAGTGCCGGCCGATTTCCCGCCTGAAGTGCTGGCGGCTGGTGGAGGTGTTGTCCGGACCGGGCGCGGC
Source organism: Verrucomicrobiota bacterium (assembly GCA_003695015.1). Lineage (GTDB taxonomy): Bacteria > Verrucomicrobiota > Verrucomicrobiia > Limisphaerales > J093 > J093. The sequence goes on from RFJD01000013.1 coordinate 8,336, forward strand.
GACCGCCGCGGCCGAGCCGGCCCAGGAAGCCTGAGGAGTTCCCGCCATGTTGCAGGTACGATCCATTCTCGAAGTTGCGGACAATTCCGGCGCCAAGCGCGCCGCCGCCATCGGCGTGCTGGGGCGCAACCAGCGTTACGCGCGCATTGGCGACGTCATCAAGTGCCACATCAAGGAGGCCGCCCCCAACGGCGTCGTCAAGAAAGGCGACGTGGTCAACGCCGTGGTCGTGCGCACCCGCCGGGCCATTCACCGGCGCGACGGCTCGACCCTGCGGTTTGACAGCAACGCCGTGGTGATCATCGACAAGGACGGCAACCCCCGCGGCACGCGCGTGTTCGGTCCGGTGGCCCGCGAACTGCGGGAAAAGAACTTCCGCAAGATCATTTCGCTGGCTCCTGAAGTCATCTGACCATGAAACCCTTCCACGTCAAACGCGGCGACGAAGTGGTCGTCATCAGCGGCGCCGAGAAAGGCAAGCGCGGCAAGATCATCCAGGTGCTGCGCAAGAAGCAGCGGGTGGTCATCGAGGGCGTCAACCTGCGCAAGAAGCACGTCCGCAAAAGCCAGCAGTACCCCGAGGGCGGCATCATCGAGCGCGAGGGCAGCATTCACATCTCCAACGTGATGCTCGCCTCGAAATACGACGAACGCATGGCCCGCCGCCAGGCCGCCGCATCCCGCAGTTGATTGCCTCCATGAAACCCAGGCTCCAGCAGAAGTACGAAGAAGAGGTTCGCCCCGCCCTCCAGGAAAAGCGCGGCTACGCCAACCCGCACCAGATTCCGCGCTTGGAGAAGATCGTCATCCACATGGGCGTGCCGTCCAGCGCGGAAAAGACCGCCCTGGAGGAAGCCATGCGGGATTTGGCCGCCATCACGGGCCGCAAGCCGGTCGTGGACAAGGCCCGCAAGAGCGTGTCGAACTTCAAGATCCGCCGCGGCATGTCGATCGGCTGTCACGTGACCCTGCGGCGCGCGGTGATGTACGAATTCCTGGACCGCCTGATCGCCGCGGCCCTGCCGCGCATCCGCGACTTCCGCGGCCTCAGTCCCCGCGGGTTCGACGGCCGGGGCAATTACAGCTTCGGCGTCGAGGATCAGACCATCTTTCCGGAGATCGACCTGGACAAGGTCACCCGTCACCAGGGCATGGACATCACCCTCGTCACCACCGCCCCCACCGACGAGGAGGCCTTGGATTTGCTGAAACTGATGGGCATGCCCATCGCCGAGAAGAAATAGCAGCCACCGATTCCACCATGTCGAAGAAGGCTTGGATTGAACGAGACAAACGCCGGCGGCGGACCGTCGAGAAATACGCCGCCAAGCGCGCCGCCTTGAAGGAGGCCCACGATTATGCCGGTCTGGCCAAGCTGCCGCGGGACGCCAGCCCCGTCCGGCTGGTCAACCGCTGCCAGATCACCGGCCGCAAGCGGGCTTACATCCGGAAGTTCCGCATGTCGCGCCTGACCTTCCGGGAGATGGCCCTGGCGGGCATGATCCCGGGCGTCACCAAGGCCAGTTGGTAAGCCACCCTGTGCCATGACCGATCCGATCGCCGATTTCCTGACCCGCATCCGCAACGCCGCCCGGGCCGAGCACCCCACGGTGGACATCCCCCACTCGCGCCTCAAAGAAAACATGGCGCGGGTCATGGTGGCCGAGGGCTACCTGAAGGATTACGAGGTGCTGGGCGACAAGAAGAAGGTGCTGCGCCTGACGCTGCGTTATGTCGGACGCCGCTGTGCCATCACCGGGTTGCGTCGCATCAGCAAGCCGGGGCTCCGCCACTACGTGGGCGCGGATGAGATCCCCCGCGTGTTGGGCGGTTTGGGCGTGCCCATCCTCTCGACCTCCCGCGGCGTCATGAGCGGGCGGGCGGCCCGCCAGGCCGGTGTGGGCGGCGAGGTGCTTTGTTACGTTTGGTAGGAGCCAACCGCTTATGTCCAGAATCGGCAGACTTCCCATTCCGTTGCCCCAGGGCGTGAAGGTGGAGATCCAAGACCGCCAGGTCGCGGTCCAGGGAGCCAAGGGCCGGCTCCAGTTCGACCTGCCCGAAGGCATCGAGGCCCGGGTCGAGGACGACCGTCTGGTGGTCCGGCGGGCCGACGACACCTCGAAGCTCAAGGCCCTCCACGGCCTGAGCCGTTCCATCCTCAACAACATGGTCCAGGGCGTCAGCCAAGGGTACGTCAAGCGCCTCGAGATCCATGGGGTCGGCTTTCGCGCCGCGGTCAACGGGCAGGAGGTGACCATGCAACTGGGCTACTCCCACGAAATCAAGTACCGCGTGCCGGAGGGGGTCACCGTGAAGGTCGAGGACCAGACCAAGCTGACCGTGGAAGGTCCGGACAAGCAGAAGGTCGGCCAGGTCGCCGCGGATTTGCGCTCTTTCTACCCGCCCGAACCCTACAAGGGCAAGGGGGTCCGTTACGCGGACGAGCAGATCCTCCGCAAGGAGGGCAAGAAGGTGCAGTGACGGTCGGACACCGGAGCATTCCTTTCCGCCAACGACGATGAGAATCGAGAAAAAACTGGAGCTTTTGCGCCGTCGCCGCCGCCGCATTCGCAAGAAGGTGCGCGGCACCGCCCAACGGCCCCGCATGAGCGTGCGGTTCACCGGCCAGCATATCTACGTGCAGTTCATCGACGACGACGCCGGGGTGACGCTGGCCCAGGCCAACACCCGCGGCCAGAAGGGCGAGGATGGCCGGCCGTTGGCGGCCAACGTGGCCAGCGCGGTCATCATCGGCAAGCGCGCCGCCGAGGCGGCCCGGCAGAAGGGCATCACCGCGGTGGTCTTCGACCGCAGCGGCGCCCGGTACCACGGCAAGGTCAAGGCGCTGGCGGACGCCGCCCGGGAGGCTGGACTTCAGTTCTGACGACATCATGAGCGAACCTAACTTGGAAACCGCATCGACGCCCGAAACTCAGGCTGCCGCGCCGACGCCGGCGCCCCGGGGCGGCGGACGCCGGGGCGGGGATCCCCGGGGCGGACGCCGGCCGCGGGGATTCCGCAACGCCTCCCAGGAGGACGAAGCGCGGGATGAGCTGAGCGAGAAGGTCATCTACATCAATCGCTCGGCCAAGGTCGTCAAGGGCGGCCGCCGGTTCAGCTTCAGCGCCTTGGTCGTCGTGGGGGACCGCAACGGCCAGGTGGGGCTGGGCTTGGGCAAGGCCCGGGAGGTCTCCGAGGCCATCCGCAAGGCAACCGAGATCGCCCGCAACAGCATGTGCCGGGTGGCCCTGCGGGACAACACCATCCCGCACGAGGTGCTGGTCGATTACGACGGCGCCCGGGTGTTGCTGCGGCCCGCCTCCCCCGGCACCGGCGTGATTGCCGGGCGCACGGTGCGGGCGGTGCTCGAGGCGGTGGGCCTGCGCGACGTGCTCAGCAAGTCGCTCGGCTCCAACAACCCGTGCAACGTTGCCAAGGCCACGCTCACCGCGTTGCAGCAATTGCGTCTCCGCGACGAGATCTACGCCCTGCGCGGCCTCGCCGGTCGCAAGCAGTCCCCGGCGGCCGACGGTCCCCAAGTCGAGGCGACGGCCGCCGCCTCTGAACCGCAGACCCAAGCCTGATAGTCCCTTCCCATGCGATTGCACGATCTCAAACCGAACCCGGGGGCCAAGCACCGCCGCAAGCGCGTCGGCCGCGGCCCCGGCAGCGGTCATGGCAAGACGAGCACCCGCGGTCACAAGGGCCAGCGCGCCCGCGCCGGCGGCTCGATCCGGGTGGGCTTCGAGGGCGGTCAGATGCCCCTCATCCGCCGGCTGCCCAAGCGCGGCTTCAACAACGCCCGGCATGCCACCGTGTACATCCCGGTCAACGTCGCGGCCCTGAACCGGTTCGAAGACGGCACCGTCGTCACCAGCCAGCTCCTGCGCGAGGCGGGCCTGGCCAACGGCCCCGGTGACGGCGTGAAAATCCTGGGCCACGGCGAATTGAGCCGGAAGCTCACCGTCCAAGTGCAGGCCTTCAGCGCCTCGGCGCGGGCCAAGATCGAGCAGGCCGGCGGCACGTGTGAAATCGTGCCCGATCAGCGGGTCGTAAAGAAGGAGGACTAAGGGGCGGCCATGCTGAAATCCATCCTCAACACCTTTGCCAACTGCTTCCGGGTCCCGGAACTCAAGTCCAGGATCATTTTCACGTTGTTGCTGTTGGCGGTGTGCCGCTTGGTGGCCCTGATCCCGGTTCCGGGCTTGGACGGGGCGCGGTTGGCGCAATTCTTTCAAGAGAACGCCAGCCGCACCGGCGGTTTGTTGGGGATGTACAGCATGTTCACCGGCGGCGCCTTGCAGAACTGCGCCATCGGGGCCTTGGGCATCATGCCCTACATCAGCGCCACCATCATCCTGCAACTGCTGGGGGCGGTCATTCCCCAGTTGAGCAAGATGATGCGGGAGGAGGGCGGCCGGGTGAAGATCATCCAGTACGGTCGCTACCTGACCGTGCTGTTGTGTCTGGGCCAGGGCTTCGTCATGGCCTTGGGCTGGGAGAACCCGCAGAAGCTGTTCGGCGAGAATTTCACCGGCCAGTTGGTGTTGCTGGACAACATCTGGTGGTACCGCATCCAGACGACCCTGCTGCTGACCACCGGCACGGTTCTGCTGATGTGGCTGGGCGAGCAGATCACCGACCGCGGCATCGGCAACGGTGTGTCGCTGGTCATCACCATCGGCATCATTTCGCGGATGCCTCAGGCCGTGATGGCCGCTTGGTTGATGTTCTTCCCGCCCCAAGGTGCGGAGTCCCAGTTCAACCTGTTCCATTTCATCGCCCTGGTGCTCTTGTTGCTGGCGGTGGTGGCGGCCATCGTCGCCGTGACCCAGGCCCAGCGGAAGATTCCGGTTCAGTACGCCCAGCGGGCCGTGGGGCGGAAGGTGCTCTCGGGCGGCACCTCGTTCCTTCCCCTGCGGGTCAACTACGCGGGCGTGATGCCGATCATTTTCGCCCAGGCCATCCTGATGTTCCCGGGCAAGATCCTCGACACCCTTTCCCGGATCACGGCCGACAGCCTCAGCGGCTTGTCCAAGGTGTTGGCGGCGGCCGCCGGCGCCCTGCAACCGGGCACGTGGACCTACGTGACCGTCGAGGGCCTGATGATCCTGTTCTTCGCGTACTTCTGGGTCGCCACCCAGTTCAACGAGGTGCAAATCGCCGACGACCTCAAGAAGTACGGCGGCTACATTCCCGGGGTCCGGCCCGGCGTGGCCACCAGCGATTTCCTGCACCGGGCCATGAGCCGGATCACCTTTGCGGGCGGCATCTTTCTGGTGATCATTGCGATCATCCCCACGTTGATGTTCAATCTCGCGGGGGTGCCGTTCCAAGTGGGGCAGTTTTTCGGCGGGACCAGCATGCTGATCACCGTGGGCGTGCTGTTGGACACCACCCGCCAGATGGAGTCGCACCTGTTGATGCGGCACTACGACGGCTTCCTGAAGAAGGGTCGTCTCCGCGGACGATTTTGACGGATTTGCAGGCGTGCGGGCCGGGGCCGTTCCCGGGCCGGGCGCGAGGTTCTTTGCCAAAGCCCAGAGCGAGGCGCGCGGCGGCATGATCATCATCAAGAACCGACAGGAGCAGGAGGCCATGCGGCTGGCCGGCCGGGTGGCGGCCCGGGTTCTGGATGATGTCGCCCGTTACGTGCGGCCGGGCCTCACCACGCTGGAGCTGGACCGATACGGCGCCGAGCGAATCGCCCATTACGGAGGCAAGAGCGCGTTCCTCGGCTACCGGGGTTACCCGTGCCATCTGTGCATCTCGGTGAACGAGGTGGTGGTCCATGGGATCGCCTCCGAGCGGCGACTCGAGTTCGGCGACATCGTCAGCCTGGACGTGGGGGTGGTTTACCGGGGGTTCATCGGCGACAACGCCCGCACCGTCAGCGTGGGGGGGTGCTCGCCGGAGCGCCAACGGTTGATGGACGTCACCGAGGAAGCCCTGCGACGCGGGGTGGCGGCGGCGCGCCCCGGCAATCGCGTGAGCGACATTTCCCGGGCCGTGCAGGAGTGCGTGGAGAGCGCC
>RFJD01000103.1 GCA_003695015.1 Verrucomicrobiota bacterium
GAAGTCCGGGTGGAAGGTGTTGGCGGCCTTGGCACCCCGAGGCGCCAGGCCGTGGTCACACGGAGCGATGAGGCCGGCCAGGTGATCGTCTCCGAAACCGACGGCCGGCGGCATGTCTGCATCCGGGACGCCGAAGGCAAGACGGTGTTCGAGGGGGACGTGCCGGCGGGCGAGGAGCCGGACCTGCCGGAAGCTTGGCGGGAACGTTATCGGAAAGCCGTCCGGCTGCTGGACAATCCGCCGTCCCCGGACGAGAAGCGGTCGATTCGGAAGCTGCGCCTGCCGGTCCCGCCGCCGGTGCCGGGGTTCATCCAGCAGCCCGGCGCGGCCGGCTCCTGGGAGCGGGTTTCGGCGGGTCGGCGCGTTTGAAGTTGCACGGTTCGGGGTCTGGGCCGGCGGATGGCGAAGGCTTGCGCTTGGGATGACGGGTTGCTACGGTTCCCGCCGCAACGACCGGGCAATGCCACCATTCAGGGTGTGGTGGGATTGGACAGGCCCGGCGCCGGTGGCCCGGTCGCTGCGGGAAAAGCGGCGGATCCCCCGGACGGTGGGTGTGATCTGGCACGGAATGTGCTTCGTTTTTTCCTGAAGAATTCGTTGACATCGGGAGGGCAGTCTCCCGAAAGTGTCGCGAAGCGTAACCCTAAACGACAAACATCAACAACGTTATGAAGCAACACATCCGCAAGAACACCTCCAAGGCGTTCACGCTCATCGAGCTTTTGGTCGTGATCGCCATCATCGCCATCCTGGCCGGCATGCTGCTGCCCGCCCTGGCCAAGGCCAAGGCGAAGGCGCAGCGCATCAACTGCGTCAACAACCTCAAGCAGATCGGCTTGGCCTTCCGGCTCTTCTCCACCGATCACCAAGACCGTTACCCGTTCATCGTCAGCACCAACGAGGGCGGCTGCTCCGAGCTGGTCAATGCGGGCACCGGTCTGGCAATGGCGCAGAACATGTTCTGGACCTACGTGGTGCTCTCCAACGAGCTGACCTCGCCCAAGATGGTCGTCTGCCCGTCGGACAGCCTCCGCGACGTCATCACCAACTTCTACGGCATGTGGAGCAAGCCGGTCGGCGCCGGTGGCGGCAACAAGGCCGTCAGCTACTTCTACAACCTGGCGGCGGACGAGACCCAGCCGCTGGCCATTCTGGCCGGTGACCGGAACCTCACCAACCGCACCTGGCCGAACCGCGACCAGCAGTTGCAGCGCGAGATCCGCATCTCCGCCAACCCGCTCCTGTTCGACCGCCAGTACGGCACGCTGGGCTGGGGCGACGACATGCACCAGAACGCCGGCAACATCGTGATGGGCGACGGCAGCGCCCAGCAGGCCACCTCGGACCGGGTGCGCCAGACCATCAAGGACTCGCAGATGCAGCACCAGTTGCTGTTCCCGTGGGTCCCCGGCAACGGCATGAACTGAGCCGCCGCAGCCAGGCAACGATCTGATCAAACCAGGAAGGGCGCCTGCGGGCGCCCTTTTCCTTTGCCGGCCGCAACTGGCCCCCGGCAATTCGCCTTGAGGCGGATCGGGCCGTCCTGCTTTGCTTGGCGCCGTGAAACCGTTGCTTTTGTCGGAGGAAGACGCGCTGCGTCATTCGCGCCGGGGCGCCCTGTGGGGCTTGCTCTTTGCGAGTGTGGTGGCTGGTGCGTGGACGGGCCGGGCCGGGGACGACGCGCTGGCCGCCCACGCCCGCTTTTTCGAGGAGCAACTCCGCTCCCAGGTGATGCCGTACTGGTACGACACCGCCGTGGACTGGCAGCGCGGGGGATACGTGTTGGCCGATGACGGTCGGGACGGCCGCGACGAGGCGACCGAAAAGCAGATCGTCACCCAGGCGCGCATGGTTTGGGGCTTCGCGCTCGCGCACCGTCGGGGCTGGAGCACCGCGGCGCGGGACTATCTCAAGGCGGCGGAGAACGGGTACCGCTTCTTGCTGGCGAAGTTTCGGGACCCGGTCCAAGGCGGCTACTTCTGGAGCACGGACCTCGAGGGCCGCCCGTTGAACGACCGGAAGAACCTCTACGGGCTGTCCTTCGTGGTTTACGCGTTCGTCGAGTACTTCCGGGCGGGGGGCGAACAACCGGCCTTGGAACACGCGATGGAATTGTACCGGGTGATCCAGGACCGGATGCACGACGACCGCCACGGCGGCTGGGGCGAGCATTACACGCGCGACTGGCGGTTGGTCACCGAGCAGGACGATCAGGTGGTGGTCGAGCTGGCGGGCCGGAAGAGCGCCAACGCCCATCTGCACTGGATGGAGGCGTTGACCGAGTTGTACGACGCCACTCGTGATCCGGCGGTGCGCGCGTCTTTGGAGGAGGCGCTCGAAATCAACCGCAAGTGGTTCTATCCGCCGGAGCCGGCCCGCTCGGCGTTTCATCGGGAGTTCGACTGGGCGCGGGTGACGGGCGGCCGGAGCGACGGGCTGTCGTTCGGGCACAACGTCGAGTTCGCCTGGCTGATGATCCGGGCCCAGCGGGTGTTGGGGCAGGCGCCGGCGTGGGAGCATTTCCTGGCGCATGTGAACCACGCCCTGCGCCATGGCGCGGATGCGGACCGCGGAGGCCTGGCCTACACGGCGGAGGCCGACGGCCGGATCACGAACCCGGACAAGGTGTGGTGGAGTCAGGCCGAATGGGTGGCGGCGTTGACGGACTCACTGCGCCACAAGCCGGCCCCGGCCCATCGGGAGGCGTTGTTGCGGACGCTCGATTTCCTGAGGCGGCATCAGATCGATCCCAAGGACGGCATCTGGCGTGACACCGTCGCGGCGGACGGGACGGTCAAGCGGCCGCACAAGGCGCACAACTGGAAGGCGAACTACCACGACGTCCGGGCGTTGGTGAAGTTCATCGACGCTTTCGGTCCGGGGCGTGACTGACGGCCTCCGGCGCGTCGGAGCAAGGAAAACGGGCGCGGGGTGACCCGCGCCCGTGTCGTCTCGGCCTCCGGAACTCTGGCTCAAAGGCCGGGCGGTGTGGGCGTGAAGAACCGCAGCAGGTAACCCTCGGGCCGGACCTGGCCGGCATAGACGGTCAGATCGAAGTACTTGGACACCTGCTCGAAGGGCGGCAGGAGCGAGAAATCGAACCAATCGCGGATCTTCTGGGGCGTCAGGCCAAGGGGGGCGTCCTCACTGGCAGGGACGTCGGAGAGAATCATCCCGAGGAGTTGGTCGCCCTCGGCCCGGAGGGTTTCGAGCAGGGAGCCCATGACCAGCTTGTCGTTCTGGTAGTTGAAGAAGCCGGTGCGCATGCCGCCGACGGCCTCGGCGGCGGCGGCCAGCCCCGGCCGGGAGGCCAGCGGGCGGGCGCCGCTGTCGGCGCCCCGGAGGTAGTTCTCGAGGATGCCGGCATCCATGCTGACGGCCACGTAGTTGTCGTTGGCGCAAAGGTGCACGGCCATCGGTCCTTGCGGCCCCTCGGCGAAGGGGATCGGCAACGAGTAGATCTTGCGGCCGAGGAACTCGCGTTCCTCGAGCTGCAGCGAGCCGGTGGTGGAGATCAACGTGCGGAGGGTGTCGAGCATCCGGCCGGCATTGCGCGAGCCGATCAAGGTGATCGAGGGCTGGGCGCCCAATCCTTCGAGGGTGTTCTCCCGGGGCGGATTTTGCCAGGAGATCAGGTCGTCGCCGAGGTTGTCGATGAAGTCCCGGCGGAAGCTGAAGTCCGGCTGCTTCTGCTGGATACTGGCATCCAGTTGCGCGATGCCGAAGGCCAGCATGCCGGGCGCGATCTCGTTGGCGATGCTCTCGATGGTTTGCCACAACTCGGCGCCGTTGATGCGGGCGCGGCTGAAGGCGGCCACGCGGTCGCTGACGAACGGCGGCGGGCTGGCATCGCCCCGGACCAAGGCGGGAATCTTGAACAATCCCTTGCGCTTGTCTGCGGGCACGCCCAGGAAGAGGTCCACCCCTTCGCCGCGATCGGAGGCGCGGGCGGCCAAGGCCAGGGTTTGGAGGCCGTGGATTCCCAAGGCTTCGAGGATGGGGCCGGGCTGCGGTCCGAAAGACTGCGCGTCGCTGCCGGCGGCTTTTTCCGCGAGCTTGGTCTTGAGGACCTCCAGCAAGGGGGTGGCGTGGATCCAGGCGGCCAGGTAGGCATCGCGGAAAAGCGCCTGGCTGTCGCGCTGCCACGCCTGTTCGTCGGCCAGGCACGGGCGGCTGCTGCCGTTGAGGCGGGCGACAACCTGTTCGACGTCCGCGGGCTTGGCGTTGAGGCTGACGATGAGGAGCGAACCGCTCTGGCCGAACCACAGGCTGAACGGCGCCTCGCCCGGTCGGGGCCGGATCACCGAGAACTCGACCCCCTGCACGGTTTCGGTTCCCAAGGGCGCCTGAGCCTCCTGCAACCGCTGGCGGGCGTCGGCCAGTTTGGCGGCCAGTTCGGGGGCATGGTCGCGGGCGTCGGCCAACAGGAGCACGCCGGGCAGGGGATCGGCGCCGCCGGTCCAGCCGTTGCGGGTCACGGCCAGGGTCACCTGGCCTTGGAGCAGGGCGGCATATTCCTCGACGTCGAGCCCGGTTTCCGCCTTGAGCTGGTCCAGGACGTCTTCGCGGAACTTCTTCACCAGCCGTTCGCGGAAAGGCGTCATGGCGGGATCATGCCACCAGCGGTTCGCCGGCGATTTTTCGGCAAGGACGCGCGTCGCTGCGACGTCGCGAAGGGTCCACACGGCCAGGGTGTCGCGCGGGAGCAACTGTTCGGCGGGCGGCACGGCGGCATTCAGAGCGAAGCCGGCGGTCAGGGCCGCCCCCAGGATGGGGAGGAGGGATGTTCGTTTCATGAGTCGTTCGAGTGGTGTGTCGGCCAAAGTCGGAAAAAGTCGTCGCCCGGCTCAACCTCGGGCGGCCCGGTCATTCGGCTTGGTCGGGAGCCGGAAACAGGATGCGCCTGGGCGGTTCGAGATAGCGGTAGGGGTTGCTCGGATTGTCGTTGTCGTAGGCGAACGCATCGACGTGCCGGAGGAAGAAGATGACCCGCTCGACCGGGATGGCGAAGTTGAGACCCTCGCTGAAGAGCAGCTTCATGTTGGTGACGCCGACCACTTCGCCGCGGAGGTTGAACAGTGGTCCGCCGCTGTTGCCGGGGTTGATCTGGGCGGTGGTCTGGATGAACAGGTCGCCTTCCATTTCCCGCGTCTTGGTGCTGACGATACCTTCGGTGACGGTGCGTTCGAGGCCCATGGGACTGCCGATGGCGAAGACCCGCTCACCCACCGCCAGCGCGTTGCTGTCGCCCAGCACGCAGAACTTGAACTTCGGGGCGTCCGGATCCTCGACCCGCAGGAGGGCGAGGTCGGCGAACTTGTTCATCGCCCGGATGCGGACCTGCTTGTAAGTGTGGCGTTCGAGCTGACCGCGCCGCTGGTGGTACACCTCGACGGCAATCTGGGTCTCGCCCTCGATGACGTGGAAGTTGGTGATCAGGTCGCCGTCCTCGTTGATGAAAAAGCCGGAACCCAGACCGCCGGGGGTGCGGACCTGCACGACGGCCTCGCCCAGCTCGCGGGCCCATTCACGGACGGAACGCTCGGGGCGCGTGCCGTCGCTGACGGTGAAGAAGCCGGGAACCGACGCCATGGCAGTCGCGGCGGTCGCCGGAGCCGACGGGGTTCCCGTGGCGCCCGGGGCGGGGGCGAGGGTTTCGCGACGCTCGACCACGACCTCCTTGGGCACCAGCAGGACGGTGTAGCCCACGTCCACCACGTAGTGGGCGGGTTTTTCGGCCAGGATGCGGCCCTCGACGGCCGCACCGTCGCGGAGCTGAAGGACCTCGGCGGCGGCCGGCAGGACGCCCGCCAGACCGAGCGCGCACAAGCTCAGGGAAAGCTTCAGCATGGCCGCGCACTCTACAGGCGACGGGGGGAGCTGGCAAGCCGGCGGTGGCCGTTTCGGGTTTTCCGCGGCGCTCTTCCGGGGTACCAGAGGGCCCGTGCGGATCGTCGTTGCCATCACCGGCGCCACCGGGGCCCTGTACGCCCAGCGGTTGCTGGACGTGTTGGGCGAGGGGGACCACGAGATTCACGTGATCCTGAGTCGCTACGCCGGCCAGGTGATCGCGGAGGAATTGCCCGGGGGACTGCGCCTGCCGCCGGGCGCCGTCCGGCACAGCCTCAAGAGCATGAACGCCCCGTTCGCCAGCGGCTCGAACGCGTTCGACGCCATGGTGATCATCCCCTGCACGATGGGAACGCTGGGGCGGATCGCCCACGGCGTGAGCGACGACCTGCTGTTGCGGGCGGCGGACGTGATGCTCAAGGAGAAGCGGAAGCTGATCCTGGTGCCGCGGGAGACGCCGCTGAACCTGATCCAGATTCGGAACATGGAGTTGCTGGCCCTGGCGGGCGCCACGCTGCTGCCGGCCAACCCGTCCTTCTACGGCCGGCCGCAGACGGTCCAAGACGTGGTGGACACGGTGGTGGCCCGGGTGCTGGACCATCTGGGAGTGCCGCACACCCTGGGACCGCGTTGGGCGGAGGAGCCGGAGTAAGCGGCCTCAGCCGGTGCGCGCGCATCGGCTCCGGCCATTCAGCGACGGCGGGCGGCGGGGTTGGCGGCCGGCGTGGGAGCGGGCGTCGGGCCCGGGGTGGCGGTGGCGGGTGGTCCGATCAACCGCAGATACCGTCCCATCCAGTAGGGCAGGAGGAACTCGTCCCCGGCCAGCTCGGTGCGGCCGCCGTTGCCGCCGTCCAGTTGGAAGGGGTTGCCGTTCCAGCGCATCATCGGCCGTTCGGTGGGCGGGAGCAGGCTCCTGGTTTCCTGGCGGCGGAAGTTGGGCTGCAGCCGGACCAGGTCGAGCCGGTGGGAGTTGCGGACGTCCCAGGTGATGAGGTCCAACGGCCAGAGCCGGAGCGTCCAGAGGGCGCCGATCATGTCGTATTCCTTCGCGCCGGTGCTGGCGAGGACGAAGTTCCAGAGCGGATTGCGCTCGATGCGCTCGATGTTCCAGTGATCGAGGATGGCGGCGGCGTAGAGTCGGCGGAGGTCTTCGTTGAACGCGAAGCGGTGGAGGGTCCAGTAGGTGACGAAGGCCAGCAGGTCGTCGGAGTGATTCCACACATCGCCCATGTCGTGGCCTTGGTACACGTGGCCCGGGGTGTAGCGGATGTTGGCCATCGAGTTGGTGATGTTCTGGAGGTAGCCGTGCTTGAGCAGCAACTCGTAGGCGGTCTCCCGGTAAACGGGTTTGCCGGTCATGTGGAACGCCAGTTGCAAGAAGGAGACAATCTCGGCGCTGTTGAGGCGGCGGTCGAAGATGGTGGGCGGATAGCTGTTGACGTAGTCCGGGTGCCACCGGCCCCACAGGGTGGGCTGGCCGTCGGGGCCGACGAGGTAGAGGTTGTGGCGCAGGATGTGGTCCACGATGCGCGTGTAATTGCGCGCCACGCGGGCCTTTTCCTCCGGGGTCCGGGCGCAGGTTTCATAGAGGACGGCGTGGGCGAAGGTCTGGGCGGTGATCTCGTCGCTGCTGGTGTCGCCCTTCCATTCCCAGCGGGTGTCTTGGGCGGGCCGCCAGCGCTCGGGGTCGGAGACCTTGAACCCGGCGCGTTCGAACGAGCGGGCGGGGAAACCCTCCAAGCCGGTCAGTTCCTGCAGGCGTTCCAGGGTCGAGAACGTTTCCCACGCGTGCCGGAGCGGTTCCGGTTCGCCGGTGACCGCGAAGTGGAACGCCTGGCTGGCGAGGTAGTAGCTGCTCCAAGTGCCGTCGTTGTCGGTGTCGATTTTCTCCGCCGTGGCCGGATCGCCCGGGGTGCGCAGGCGCAGCTCGGCGCAAAAGCCGTAGCGGATGTGGCGCTCGCGGATCTTCCGCTCGTAGTAGCGGGCCTTTTCCTCGAGGGTCATCCGGGGAAAGGCGATCTGGTTGAGGCCGGTCTGGGTCAGGACGTAGAGGTCGCCGTGGCTGTCCGGCTGGAGGTCGATGACATGATCGTCCTTCAGCCAGCGGCGGCCGGCGAAGTACCGGATCATGCCGATGCCGGCGTGGAGGAAGACGCCGCGGGTGGTGCCGACCCAGACCCCGTTGGTGGCGACGGCCAGCGAGGTGACCTCGGTCCAAGGCAGCCGTTCCTGCGGGGGGAGGATTTGCCGGCCGGTCCGCGGGTCCAGCCCGTAGTAACCGTGCCGGGTGCCGACATAGATCATGTTGGTCCGGAACGCCAACGCGGTCAGCCCGCTGTCCATGTGGAACGGCTCGAGCCGGTCGCCCCGCAGTTTGTGAATGGCGGTGGGCGAGAGCGTGTAGAACGAATCCGGTCCGGTATAGACCTTTTCGATGCCCAGGGAACCGGCCTTGAGCGGGAGGAAGCGCGGTTCTTGGAACAGGACGGCGTTGGTGGGGCTGACCAAGAGGGCATTGAGGTTCGGCCCCACGGCAAAGGCGTGGAAATCCGATTGCGGCAGCGTGGCCACCAGCCGGCCGGAGTAGCCGTTGCAGAGGAACTCGCGGTCGAACAGGTAAAACACCTCCCCGCCGGCGAGCGTGATGTCCCGGGCCACCTTGCCGGCCAACGGGCGGTAGGTGCGATCCAACGCCAGCCGGCCATCCACCAGCACACACACGCCGCGGTCGGTCAGGACATGCACCCGGTCGTCCCGGTCCACGACCAGTTTCAGGAAGCGGACCTCCCCCAGATCAGGATGGTTGGGGAACTGGCGCGAAACCGGCTGGGGGAAGGGGACGTCGGCCACGGGCGCGACGGAGCCGGCGCTCCGGACGGGCAAGGCGGCCCACGCGATCCAGACGAGCAAACCAGGGAGCAGCGCTTTCATGGCCACAGGTAGTAGAGCAACAAGCCGAGCATGACCAGCACCAGCACCCAGCGCCAACGCCGGGCGCGTTTTTCCTTGGGCGTGCCGCCGCCGAACTCGCGGGCCAGGAATTCGTCGTAGTCGAACTCTTCGTCGGGCAGATCCAGACCGCTGGCGTAGGCTTCCTCGGACCAGCCGGTCTGTTCGTCCGAACCGCATTCCGGACAGACCCGCGCGCCGGGCGGGATGTCGGCGCCGCAGTTGGGGCAAATGTCAGGCGTCACCGGATCTTCGCCTCGAGCCTGCGGCCCCGGCCGGGTCGGATCAATGCCAAACCTCACGGCCGGCCGGCCGGGGGCGCCCGGTTGGATGCCGGAGGCTCAGCGGGCGGCACGGAGCAGCGTGTGCTGGCCGACCCAGCGGGTCCGGTACTTCTCCGTCAACGCGTCGCCCGGCAACTCCGGCCGCGGTTCGCGTCCGTAGAGCTGGTCGTTCATCCCGTGCCAAGGCAACGGGTCCACCAGCCAGCCCAACTCGACGTGCGGGTCGGCGTCCTTGTCCCAGCCGACGTTGTAGATGAAGAAGCTGCGGCGGGCGCCTTCGGGCAGGGGCGGCAGGGCGGCGGCGTCGAACTCGAGGGTCAACTCGTCGCCGCCGTTGAGAAGCACCAGGGCGTTGTCCGTTTCGGCCACCAACTCGTCCACCGGACCGTACCGGGTGCACCAGCCCATGGGCGTGATGGGCCAGGGGGGATTCGGCTCGACCTGGTCGTACACCGGCGTCAACGGCTGGTCCCACGGCAGGTCGGCATGGCGGCTGAACCCGCGCCAGTGAAGGTCCGCGCGCGTGGGTTTCAGCCGGGTGATCCGGGTGCGGTCGTCCGGGGCGCGTTCGAACAGGGCGATGCGGTCCCAGTGAATCTCGAAGGCGGTGGTCAGCCGCAATCGCCGGCTGCCTGCGGGCAGACGGCCCGTCAGGTCCACGAGGATCGTCTTGGTCTTGCCCGAGGGGGCGCCGACGGTGACGTCCACCGGCTGCCATTGGTCCGGGGCGGTTTCGACCTCGAGGCGCGGGAACGGGAAGGGCAATTCGGGATTGTGCGAGGCGGCCACGTTGGCGATGCCGCCGCCGAAATGGAGCCAACCGGTGAGGGCCAGCACCAGGGGCCGGTCCACCGGCAACGGACCAAAGTCCAGGATCACGCCGTGCGGCTCGGCCAGCCCGCGGTAGGGCGGCGGCCGGAGCTGGAGGGGCGAGACCATGACGCGATCGACGGCCTGCAGCCGGTCGGTGACCTCCACGCCGTCCAGCCGGGTCGCCTTCCGCAACGGGTGCCGGTGGTGCAGGGTCCAGAGTTCGCCCCGGGGGAACGGCCCTTGGGGGCGGAGCTTGTCCGTGGTGTGCACCTCGGTATCGGCGGGGTGATCGACGACCACCAGCTCGGACTGGTCGAGGTACAGGACCTCGCGGAGTTCCTCGGTGATCTGGACGACGTAGCGGCCATCCCGGGGCGCAAAGTCGTCCGGGCCGCCAAGGGCGAGGTACTCGAACGGGTCAGCCTCGGTGAACCGGTCGTCGCTGATGGGCAGCCCCACCGGCGAGGAGCCGAGGAAATCGGAGACGAACCGGAACCGTTCGCCATCCCACGCATAAAGGTACGGGCAGGAACCGGCGGGAATCACCGGCTCGAACAGGTCGATGGGCTTGGCCGGATCGACGGTCACGTCCACGACGCTGGACGGGATGTCGAACCAGCGGGCGACGACGGCGTCGAGTTTGGCATGGGAGCCGACGCCGATTTCGACCGGCAGGGAACGGACGGTGCGGTGGGCGCGGAAGGAGCCGGCGGCGACCTCGATGCGGATGCCGAGGCCGGAGGCGTTCGAGCGGTTGCCGAGGAGGCGGCATTTGAGCTGGTGGTTGGCGTTGCCGCCCTCGTTGCGCCAGAGGCGAAGTCCGCCCCCGGCCAGCGCGAGGGCGAGGTCGGTGTCGCCGTCCTGGTCGAAGTCGGCCGCCGCGAGGTCCAGCACCTCGGCGGAAGCCAGCGCCTCCAGCCCGAGCGCGACGGTGCGGTTGGTGAAGGCGCCGTCGCCGAGGTTCCGCCAGACCTGCAGGCCGCGGCCCCAGGCCCAGAGGTCCAGCCAGCCGTCGTTGTCGTAATCCAGCAGGGCGATGCGGTGGAGCTCGGGGACCTGGATGTCCAGGCGGAGGGTGCGGTTGGCGCCGCCCAACAGGAGGTCCGCGTGTGTGGCGTCGGCGGTCAGGAGGTCGGGCCGGCCGTCGTTGTTGACGTCGCCCAAGGCCAGGGCGTGGCCGCGGAAGCCCTCCGCCGCCGGCAGGTTGGTCAGGGTCAACGGGCCGCCGCGGACTTTTTGCAGGTAGAGCGGAGCGGCGTTGGTGCGGGACAGGAAGACGTCCAGCAGGTCGTCGTTGTTCCAGTCCTCGACCTCGATCGCCGCCAAGCCAGTCAGATTGGCGGGCAGGCCGGAGGTGGCGGTGATGTCCTTGAAGTACATGTTGCCGAGGTTGCGCAGCAGGCGCAGGCCGCCGCCGTCGGGCTGGAGGGCGAGGATGTCGAGCTTGCCCGTGATGTCGGCATCGATCAGGAGGGCGTCGGCCGCGAGCAGTTTGGCGGTGCGCAGGCCGCTGGCCACGGTGAAGTCGCGGGCGGCGCCGTTGGTGGCGAAGCGGAAGGCCTGCGAGCCCCGGAGGCCTATCACCAGCACATCCTCGAAGCGGTCGTTGTTGAAGTCGCCGACCAGGGCGCGGGCGAAGGGGGCGTTGGTGCGGAACTTCAGCGGCGGTTCCTTCGGCGTGAAACGGCCCTGCCGGTTGTCCAACAGGCGGAACCCGGCGCCCGGTTCGGTGACGAACAGGCTGTTGCGGCCGTCGCGGTTGTAATCGAGGACGGCGATGGGGGCGGTCCAGTTGGTGGCTTGGGCGCCGAGGACCTCGGCCGTGACGTCCACGAAGCGGACGGCGATGCCGGCCGGGTCGGGTTTTTCGAGGCGGACGGGCGCCAGGGCGCGGGTGTGAATGCAGCGTTCGTAGGTCTCGGGGCCGGCGGAACCGCCGGGCTTGTTGGGAATGGCCTGGTGAAGGGCCAGTTCCTTGGCGGCCTCCTCGCGTTGGCCGGTTTGGAAGAGCAACTGCGCCAGGGCGTAGTGGGCGACCGGATGCTGGGGATCGACCCGGATGGCTTCGCGGTAGGCCGCCATGGCGTCCTCGGTCCGGCCGAGCTGCTGGTAGGCCCGGCCGAGCAGATAACTCACCGCGGCGACCTCGCGGTTCAGGTCGCGGGCCGGCAGGAACATTTTCACCGCCTCCTCCGCCTGTCCCAGCCGGAGGTGGGCGCAGCCGGCGACGTAGTAGGCCGCGGCGGCGTTGCGGTCGAACTCCAGTGCCTTGAGGGCGTGTTCGAGGGCGGCCTCGGGTTGGTTGGCCAGGAGGAAGGCGTTGGCGAGGTTGATCCGGGCATCCACGCGGGTCGGCTGCAGTTCCACCGCTTTTTGGAAGGCCTCGATCGCCTGGGCGGTCTGGCCCTGGTCGTAGTAGTTCTTGCCGGTGTTCATCCACTGGACGAACCGGTCCTCGGCGGAGGCGGATTCGGCGGCGCTTTGGGGGGAACCGGGCCGGGCCGGCTCCCGCCGGCAACCCCCGCCGGGCCATGCCGCCAGCAGCACCAACAGGGCCAGACCGAGCGCCAGAGGTTCGCGTCCGTGCGGACCGGTCCGTCGTGACTTGGTCATGGCCGCAGTGTGGCGGCCGTCGGGTCGGGCGACAAGGCCGGAGGGCGATCGGCCGTGTCGGCCGGGGCGAGGCGGAGGGTTTCGAGGACGATCCGCTCCGGATCGGCGGCGCCCAACTCGAGCAGCCCGGCGTTGTGGTAAGGGGCGAGGGAAACCTCGACCTTCGGCTGGCCCGCCCGCTGGCGTTGCCGGGCCAGTTCCGCGATGGATTGCAGGTCCAGCGCCACCGGATCGGTGCTGAAGCGCAGTTGGTTCAGGATGGTGGCGTAATGCAACAGGCTTTCCTCCTGGCCGTAGTACTGGGCGATGAGGGCATCGACCACGTGAAAGGCGGTGCGGTCGGCGATGGCCGGGAGGGCGCAGATTTCCGGGATCGCGACGGCGAGCCGTTCGGGGTCGTTGAGGAAGCGCCGGGTGTTGTCCACCGAACCCAGCGCCAGGTTGAACAACGCCCCCGAAACGCCGAGCTGGTTGTGATTGAGCAGGGGCGTCACGGTGATCAACCGGTCGATCCGCCCGGTCAACAGCCGCGTCACATGCGACCGGCGGCCCATGGTGGTCTGGCCGGGTTGGAATTCGAGATCGCCCCACACCAGCTCTCCGGGGATCGGATTGTCGTAAAACACGTCCGGGTCATAGCCGGCCTCGACCGCTCCCTCGACCGCCACGCCGAGTCTGCGGCCGAGCTCGACGAAGCCCGCCTTCTCCAAGTTCTCCCGGTGCTTGTCCCAGATGACGATCCGGTCGGGGGAATGGCCCTGCTCGAGGAGGCTGCGCACGAGCGCCTCGACCACCGCCGGACGCGTGCCGCTCAATGGTCCCGGCGCGGCGTGGACCTTGATGCCGACGGTTTGTTCCGGCCCGATGAAACGCCGCCAAGCCGCCGCGGTGTCATTCGTGCGGGCCAGCGCTTGAAGGCCGGCTTCGACCATCCGTCGCACGGCCTCGGGTCGGGGACGGAAATCGAGCGTGGCGCGCGGATCCTCGACCACCACAATGCGCGAGGCGGCGGGCAAGCTGTTCCTGATTGGCAAAGCCGCCTTGGCCGGGCGACACGCCAGCCCGAGAACGAGAATGATGATGGCCCAAGCCGTTGTCCGGTGGTGTCTCAATCCGTCCAAACCCTTGCCGGGGCGTTGCTTGACTCCGGGTGACCACGATGGTACCACCGGCCTTGATGGTGACCACCATAAAGTGGGTCCGTGAGGCCACGGCACGGCGGCTTTGGGGGGGCAGAACCGGCACGACTTCCGGAGGGAATCCCGACTCGCGAGGCGCCGCCCCGATCATGGCGTCGCTGGGGCTGGTGGTCTGTGCGGTCTTTCTTCTGGGGGGTTGCTCCGAACCACCGGGAGAACATGAGTGGCACCAGGGCCGCGAACTGCTCGCCCGGGGCCGTGCGGCCGAGGCCATCGCGCCCTTGCGCCGGGCTTCCGAGCTGCTGGCCACCAACGCCGCCGTGGCCGCCCGCGTCCTCAACGATCTCGGTCTGGCTTATCACCAGTCCGGCGACACCGAATCCGCCCGGCGCGCCTACCAATCCGCGATCAACGCCGACATCAATCTCTTCGCCGCCCGCTACAACCTCGGCTGTCTTCTCCTCGAGGAAGGCGATGCCGCCGGGGCCGTGCGCGAGCTGGCGGCCTATGTGGCCCAGCGACCCGACGACCCGCGCGGCTGGGTGCGGCTCGGTTCGGCCCGGTTGCGACTGGGCCAGGTCGGCGCCGCGGCCGAGGCCTTCCAAAAAGCCGGCGAACGCGCGACCGATGCGCAGGTTCAGGCCGAAGCCCTCAACGGCGCGGCCATCTGCTTCCTCCGCCAAGGCAACACCAACCAGGCCCGCGTGTTTCTCGAAGCCGCCGCCAAACTCCGGCCCGGCTGGCCGCCGGCGGTGTTCAACCTCGCGGTCCTGACCGAACAAACCGGCGACCTGCCGGGTGCACTGGCCTACTACCAGAGCTGGCTCGAAAGCGCCCCCGCCGATCATCCGCAGCGTCTGGCCGTGGCCGACCACCTGCGCGAACTGGCCGTGGCCCTTCAGCCCGCTCTGGCCGAGGGGCGCGCCGGCGCCGCCGAGCAATACCGGCGCCTGACGAACCTCTTCGCC